>JAYVPR010000291.1:0-5840 GCA_043757245.1 Polaromonas sp.
CTTGCCAATAGTCCAGCTATTGGACTGCGAAATACGCCTTGCAGCTCATCCCAACCTGCACTACACCCATTCGCAGCGAGTTATGCAGAGCATCCTTAATGCATTAGCTCATGGTGCGAGCGCGCACTTGTCCTTATTTAAGTTACAGATAAATCACCCAAACAGCTTATTTTTTTAGTTTTCTCCTACAAAATGAGGAAGTAAATTTTTGTTACCTCACTTACGATGTCCCAACTGATTAAATTGCCTGCGCACATGAACCGAAGCACCAAGGTGCTGCTGGTGATGGACGTGGTGGAATCAGTCAGACTCATGGAGCAGGACGAGGATGATTTTGTACGGCGATGGCAACAACTGGTTCAACACGCGGAGCGCATTTTGCCGCTGCATGATGGGCGCATTGTTAAAAGCCTGGGTGACGGACTGATGCTTGAATTTGCCTGCGTACAAGGCTGCACGCAGGCAGCGTTTGCCATACAGCATTTCAGCAGGCTAGCCAACAGCGGCTATGCCCCAGAGCAGCAATTGCACCTGCGGATGGGCGGGCACCTGGCTGAGTTTGTGACTGACAAGCACGACATATACGGCACCGATGTCAACCTGACAGCGCGCTTTTGTACCCTCGCTGGGCCGAACGACATTGTGGTGTCTGCCGAGCTGCGCGACCAAATGGTGGCCGGGCTGGATGCAGACATTGAAGACATGGGTGAGTGCTATCTCAAGCATGTTGAAAAACCAATCCACGCTTACCGTATTGATCCGCCCGGCCAAACGCCAACCGTTGTTGAACTTCCGCGTGATGACACCGAGCTGCGGCCCACCATTGCAGTGATTCCGTTTACCGCGCGTACAGCTGGCGACGGCGATTTGGTGCTGGGTGAAATACTGGCGGAAGAAATCATTGCCGCACTGTCTCGCTCACAAAATTTGAATGTCATATCGCGCTTGTCTACTAGCGCCTTGCGTGGCCGCGATGCCAGCTTGCCCGCCGTGCAAAGCCACTTGAAAGCCAGTTATGTGCTGTCGGGTGCCTACAGAGTGTCGGGCAACCAGTTGGTACTGGTGACTGAACTGATGGAGGCACGCAGTGGCCGCGCTGTTTGGGGCGAAAGCCTGAAAAGCACGGTGCAAGAAGTGTTGCAAGGCGAGGACAGGATCACGACTGAAGTGGTGTTGCAACTGGGCGCACAAATTGTGCGGGCTGAAATGCAGCGCGCAGCCAGCAGGCCGCTACCCAATCTTGAAAGCTCAACGCTGCTGATGGGGGCGATATCGCTGATGCACCGCTCAACCCGAAGCGAGTTTGACCGGGTACGTGACATGCTCGAATACCTGATTGAGCGGCATCGCAGGCTGCCCACGCCACGGGCCTGGCTAGCCAAGTGGCATGTGCTGCAAGTCACGCGGGGCTTGTCATCTGGCGGCAAGGACGAAACCAAACGCGCACTGGAGCAAACCAAGCGCGCCCTGGATGTTGACCCCGATTGTTCGCTGGCCCTGGCGATTGAAGGGTTTGTCCATTGCCACATGCTCAAGGATCTCAGTGGCGCTGCGCAACGCTATGAACTGGCACTGGCAGCCAATCCTAATGATTCTTTGGCATGGCTTTTTCAGGGTGTGTTGCATGCGTTTAAAGGAGAAGGTACTCCAGCAACTGTAGCCACAGAAAAAGCACTTACTCTGTCGCCTTTAGATCCCATGCTGTACTTTTATCAATCACTAGCTGCTTCTGCAGCCTTGTCTGCGGGAAACTACAAAAGGGTTATTGAGCTTGCTACAGCCTCCTTGCGCTCCAACAGGTCGCATACGTCTACCTACCGTGCGCTGGCTGTCGCTCAAACACTTTGCGGTGATATTTTGGAAGCAAAAAAAACGGCGCAGCAATTGCTATTGCTGGAACCCGGTTTTACTGTGACGCAGTTTTTGCAACGTTCACCGGCGGGCAACCAACCGCAAGGTCGACAGTACGCCGATGCATTGCGGCTGGCAGGTGTACCTGATTAAGTTTCGCTCTTAAATCAAAGGAAAGACCATGAGCTATTTAGGTGGAATTGGCGGTATTGGCGGTATTGGCGGTATTGGTGGTATTGGTGGTATCGGTGGAATTGGGGGTATCGGCGGTATTCCAAGCATGGCCGCTGGGTTACTTGCGACTGGCGGTTTCCTGCAAAACCCCTACACCCTCATTTCAAGCCGCGATGCAACTATGGTTCCGCTAGACGATGGCTCATACCCCGTCGTATTACCGACAGTCGATGACCCGGCAGCCATGCAGCGCTGGGAGCCCTGGGTGCGCGCTTATGTCAGCCAGGCAGCGCTGCTGGAACCTCTAAAATTTGCAAAAACCAGCCCCAGCGGCGCGGGCATCTGGCATGTAGAAACTCAAGTCGGTACGCCGCCCAACGCACCACCCGTACTGACAACCACCCCCAAACCGCTCGCCATGCTGAATCGGCCCACAGTTGACGCTTTTAAAAATCAGGTTAAAAAAGTTTTGTCATGGGCCGACCTGCGGGAAGAGCGTGCGGCTGAAATCGTGGCACAGCTTGACCCGCAATTTGCGTTTTGGGGTTCGGTGGTGTACCTGCATCCTGCGCGTACCCCACGCACGTTGGAGTTGATGAACATTACCTTGCTGCTGGCAGTGAATGTTGAGATGCAGTTCAAACACGCCTTGGCCTGCTGGCGGCCGGTTGAATATTCAGCACAAGTTCAACCACTCATCACCACACCGGGGCATGGCAGCATGCCAAGTGGTCATGCCACCCAAGCCTACATCGTGGCGACGGTGCTGCAAAGCCTGCTGGGCTTGCCCGATGCGCATCCCATCAGCATTCAGCTACAGCGCCAGTCTGCACGCATTGCCACCAACCGTGTGGTGGCCGGGGTGCATTTCCCGGTGGACAGCATTGCCGGGCGCATGCTGGGTAAAACGCTGGGCGAGTATTTTGTGGCGCGCTGCAAAACCAACGCGCAATGGACACCACGCTTTTTTGACGGCACGGTGATGACGGGCAACGAAGACCTGATGCCGCCCACCCAGCCGCTCGATGGCCCGAATGCACCTGACTTTTATAAACCCTTTGGCGCCAGCGGCTCGGCCAGTGCCTCGGGTGTGCTGAAGTACATGTGGGACATGGCTCAAGCAGAGTGGAAAGATGTGAAATTTCAATGAGGGCATGCAAATGAGCTGGCAACCGATTGCCCATGGGACATACGTGAACTGGGCGCAACCTAACCCATTGAGCGGCACCGACCCCTACCTGGTATGGGCAGATGGCTGCAGTTTTGCACCCTATGGCGGCTTGCCTGCATCTGGCAAACTGGCAACGCTGATTGAGCTGAAGCCCGGAAAAACCGTCAGTGATCTGGTCGCAAATAGCGGTGGTGGTGTGGCGCTGGCAGATATTCCTGGTCCTTACCGGGTTGCGGATGGCCCACACCCCAAATTCATCACGGCTTGGCCCACCGCAGAATTTTTCAAGCGCCTGAAGACCAGCTTAGCACCTGTCGTCGCGCGGGCTGAAATCAGCTTGCCTGTGGTGCCGCAGCGGCCCAGGTACAAACCGCCAGTAGCTCCAGTGTGCGGCCCGGCAGTAAGCCGCAGCATTGGCCGCAAAACCTTGCTGGGCGTGATTGATGATGGCTGTGCGTTTGCACATTACCACTTGCAAAACTCTTTGGGCAACACGCGTGTTTGCGCCATGTGGGATCAACAAGACCAAGGCGCCTTTGTAGCGCAGGGGCAGGTGCCATGTGATTTTGGGCGTGGCCGTGAAGTGACAGGCATGCAACTGCAAGCGCTCATTAATTCATTCACGCAATTTAACGCGGTAGATGAAGATGCGTGCTATGCAACCGCAACCTATGACCGCCTGCAAAAAGCCGCCACCCACGGCGCGCATGTGACCGATGTGCTGGCCGGTAGCCTACCCGTAGGCGCGCGCGTGACCGGGCCCGGCGGCGGCATGGTGCCACCCACCTGGGCGGATGCCAACGACACTGCCGCCAGCGATGACGCAGGCCTGGTATTTGTGCAGTTGCCGCGTGCCTGCCTGCAAGACCCGTCGGGCGCCTGGCTAGACCTGCACGTGCTGGACGCGCTGCGCTATATCCTGAGCTGTGCCGATGCGCAAACGGAACAGATCATCATCAACCTGAGTTTTGGTCCTCAGCGCGGGCCAAATGACGGCACCGCCATGCTCGAAAAAGCTTTTGAAGCATTGGCTGTAGAGTTTCCTAAACTGATGCTCACCGTTGCTGCTGGCAACAGCTTTTCAGAACGCGGTCACGCCACCTTCACGCTGGCATCGCAAACCTCGCAAATATTGAACTGGCACGTGATGCCTGGTGATGAAACACCTACGTTTGTGCAGCTCTGGCTGCCGCAGGGTGCAGTGCAGACGCAAGTCAGAATCACGCCGCCCGGCGACACGCCCAGCCCATGGATGGCACCGGGCGATGCACAGGTCTGGCCAAGTGCTACGAAGCCTGCTTGCAGCATCATTTACCCACCCAGCACATCACGCGGCACGGTTGGCACGGTGGTATTGATTGCACTGGAGCCCTCCAGCTCGTACAAGCCCCAAACCTCGCTGGTGCCGCATGGTTGGTGGCAAATTGAGGTGCGCAACACTGGAGCGGCGTTAGCGCAGCCGGTGCAGGCCTGGATTGACCGCGATGACTTTAATTTGGGCACGATGGTACGCGGCAGGCAGTCGCATTTTATTGACCCCGCCTATGACCCACTGCGCTACCTGAAAGCCGCAACAGACGACACAGACGGCAGCCCGGCAGTGGTGCGCAGGCGCGGCACGTTAACAGGCATTGCGACTGGAACAGGCGCCATGGTGGCAGCAGGCTACCGCTACAGCGACAAAAAGCATGTCCGCTATTCATCAGCTGGCCCGACACGCGGCGCGACAGTCGGCCCAGATTGCGCCGCTGTAACCAGCCTCAGCCCGAGCCTGCCGGGGCTGCTAGCTGCAGGTACGCGAGGAGCCAGTGTCATCCGGTTAATTGGCACCAGCACCGCCGCACCGCAGCTTGCCCGATGGGCTGCCGATGGCAAACCGCCACCTGGGCCAATACCAACACCCACACCTGACCCGCAGTTGTGGGGCGCGGGTTTGCTGCCGCCTCAAGGTGTTTGAGGGATGCGACAAATTTAAAAACAGCCAAAAAGGCGTCAGAAAGCCTTTTTAGCTTTCAAATTCACCTACAGCCCAATAAGAAAGGGCGCAATCCGCTACCAAATAAATAGCAAAACTTATTCGGCATCTAATAGCGCTCGGGCAACTTTTTGAGCAAGGTGATCCGTTTGGTGCTCATGATCAGGTGACCACCACGTTCAAGATCTTTGAGGATGCGGCTGATGGCCTCGCGCGATGCGCCTATGCGGTCTGCGATGTCCTGGTGGGTGACAGGCTCCAAAACATGCGGCACAAGCAGCGCAGGCTCGGCCGGCTGGCCTGTTCTGGTTTTATAACCTGCATGGCTTTGGTAATGCGAGTCGTTCAGGTTTTCTTGCAGCACGCCTACCAGCCTGCCGTATACGTCCAGCAGTGCCATGCTGCGCGCCACCTCGGTTGCGGCGCGTGCCCGGCGAATAACTTGCAGCACCAAGTCAATGGCAAATTGCGGTTCGGCGGTTAAATGTTCGCTCACGTTGTAGCGCGTCAACACGGCGCAGGTACACGACTCCAGCGTCATGACCGAAGCCGAGCGAGGCCCGCCATCGAAAGACATTTCACCAAAATAATCGCCCGCCTGAATCTTGCCGTAGACGATTTCGCGGCCATTGCTGTCCATCGAAAACACTTTGACACTACCTTTGAGCA
>JAYVPR010000292.1:0-5833 GCA_043757245.1 Polaromonas sp.
GCTGGTTTCATGCGACGTACTGACTTGCGTGAAACCCACCTCAAGCGCAATGCGCTTGGCTGCCTTTTCATGGTTTGTATAACGGTAGCCATGCATAAAAACAATTGCAACAGTGCGCAGCCCCGTGGAATAATGGGCAAGCAGCTCTGTTTTTAATAGCGTTTCGTCAAGTATTTGTAGTAGTTCACCCTGCGCGCCCACCCGCTCATGCGCTTCAATCACCGCGCTGTACAACAGCTCTGGCAGCACCACGTTGCGGTCAAACAGGCGTGGGCGATTCTGGTAAGCAATGCGCAGCGCGTCCCTGAAGCCTTTGGTCGTGACCAGCAGCGTGGGCTCGCCTTTACGCTCTAGCAACGCGTTGGTGGCTACCGTGGTGCCCATCTTCACGCAATCGACCACATCAGCGCTGATCGCTTCGTCAGGCTTTAAACCCAGAAAGTGCCGGATGCCCGCCACAGCCGCATCGCGGTACTGCTCGGGGTTTTCGCTCAGCAACTTGTGGGTAACCAACAAGCCATCAGGTTTTTTACCAACGATGTCGGTAAACGTGCCGCCCCGGTCAATCCAGAATTGCCAGCGTTTGTCGGTTTTTGTTTCGTTTTTTGAAATCATTTTGAAACGCCCATGACCAGGTCTGGCAGAAAGGTGACGATTTGCGGGAAAACAGTGACCAGTGCAATGCACACCACGAGGCAAAAGAAAAATGGAACCGCCGCTAGTGCAATCAGGTTACTGTCTTTTCCGGTCATGTTTTGCAATACAAACAGGTTAAAACCAACCGGTGGTGTGACCTCCGCAATTTCAACCAGCAAGATGACAAAAATACCAAACCAGATCAAGTCAAAGCCCGCCTTTTGCACCATGGGCATCACCACAGCCGCCGTCAGCACAATCATGCTGATGCCATCAAGCGCCGTACCCAGCACCAGGTACACCACCACTAGGCAAGCGATCAGGCTGTAAGGCGACAGACCGAGCGAGTCCACCCACGCAGCCAGCTCGCGCGGCACGCCAGTGAAGGCCATCGTTTTGGTTAAAAACGCAGCTCCTGCCAAAATGAACATGATCATGCAGCTGGTGCGGGTAGCGCCCATCAGTGCTTCGTTAAAGTTGGCCCAGGTCAATGAACGGCTGTAAGCAGCCAAAGCCAGCGCACCCACCACGCCGTAAGCCGCGCATTCTGTTGCGGTGGCCCAACCTGCTATCAATGACCAGCAGATAAATACAATCAGCAGCGCACAAGGAATCAAGTTTTTGGATAGACGTAATTTTTCTTTAAACGATGTTGCTGGCTCAGGCGGCGGCATTTTGTCTTTGTTGCGAATTGACCACCAGGCGATGTAGCCCGAGAACAAAGCCATCAGCAAGAAACCGGGTAAAAAACCCGCTAAAAAGATGCGAATAATCGACGCATCAGCGGCCACGGCATACACCACCATGGTGATGGACGGCGGAATCAAAATACCCAGCGTGCCCGCAGTAGCCAGTGAGCCAATGGCGATTTTTTCGTCGTAGCCGCGTTTGATCAGTTCAGGCAAAGACACCTTGGCAATCGTGGCGCAGGTGGCCGCTGACGAGCCTGACACCGAACCGAAAATGCCGCAACCCAATATGGTGGTGTGAAACAGCCGCCCTGGTATGCGGTTCAACCACGGCGCCAGACCCGTAAACATTTCTTCACTGAGTTTGGTACGAAACAAAATTTCGCCCATCCAGATAAACAACGGCAGCGCAGCAAGCTCCCAGCTGGCATTGCTTTCCCAGAACGCTGAGAACAGGTTGAGGCCTGGTTGCGTGGATGTAAAAAACGTCTGTCCCACCCAGCCGCAAATCGCCAGCGTCATCGCAATCCACACGCCGCCTGAAAGCAGCACCATCATCAGGATCAGCAAGATGCCGCCTATGGTCAAAATATCCATCTTGTGCTTTCTTTATTGTTATTTTCGAATTAAATATCGGATGAGAAGTCGCCCTTGGCATGGCGCTCTGCTGTCAGCCGCACAAAGGTAGGCACACCACCGCGCGCCACAATCACAAATTCATCAACCACTGCCACCAGCAGCAACACAGCGCCGAACGCAAAGCTCAATTGCGGAATCCATATTGGAAGTGGCAGCAAGCCCTGCGCCAATTCATTGAACTCAAAACTTTGATAGGTAAAGCGGCAAGCCCACCAAGCTAGATAAGCAACAGCCACCAATGCAATAAACAAGCTGACCAATTCCATAGCCCGGCGGGTTTTAACGCTGACTTTTTCAAGCACTAGCGTCACCCGCACAAAGTCTCCATGCTTGAAGGCATGCGCCATGGTTAAAAAAGCCGCCGCTGCGCACAGCCAGGAAACGATGTCATTTGTCGCACCAGTGTTCAAGCCAAACCCGCGGCCTAGCGATTGCAACACCATCAGCGCAGCAATCAAAGCCACACACACAGCTCCCATCACGGCGGCAGCTAGGTAAACCGCGTCCAGCCCGGTTCGCAGTGCAGAAGGTGGGCTGCTGGTCATGGGGATGGGTGTCATGCAATGGCTCTTTAATTGACTAAAACCGCGATTGTCTATCAGCATTGAGGGGGGCAGCAAGCCGGGCAGATACAAAGGATCGCTGGTTTGGGGTATGCCCGATAGCTCAAAGCTGTTTATTGCGCATAACATATATGCACGTTTTTTTAATCCCTTTTGCAGGAGTTCTCATGACATTCAAATTCGCGCTTACCACCTCTGCACTGTTAATCAGTTCATCCGTCTTCGCTCAAACCAAATGGGACCTCCCGGCCGCCTACCCGGCGACCAACTTTCACACTGAAAACTTGGTGCAATTTGCTGCTGACGTAGACAAAGCCACGGCTGGCAAGCTGAAAATCACCGTGCATGCCAACGCATCACTGTTCAAAGCCAATGAAATCAAGCGCGCGGTGCAAGGCGGCCAGGCGCAGATTGGTGAAGTTCTGCTGGTGAACTTTGAAAACGAAAATCCGATTTACGGCGCAGACGGCATTCCGTTTTTGGCCTCGTCGTACGCGGATTCCAAAAAACTTTATGCCGCACAAAAGCCCGCGCTGGAAAAGTTGTTGGGCGCCCAAGGCATGAAACTGATGTACACCGTAGCCTGGCCACCACAGGGCATTTACAGCAAAAAGCCACTGGCATCTGTGGCTGATTTGCGCGGCATCAAGTGGCGCGCTTACAGCCCGGCTACGGCCAAAATTGCAGAACTGATTGGCGCGCAGCCCGTCACCATTCAAGCAGCCGAGCTGAGCCAGGCACTTGCTACCGGCGTGGTTGAAAGTTATATGAGCTCTGGCTCCACCGGCTACGATTCCAAAACGTACGAAAGCATCAAGTACTGGTATGACACCCAAGCCTGGTTGCCAAAAAACGCCATCATCGTGAACAAGAAAGCCTTTGACGCACTCGATGCGCCCACGCAAGTCGCATTGACAAAAGCAGCAGCGGATGCCGAAGTGCGCGGCTGGAAGCTGAGCGAAGAGAAAAACGACTGGTACAAAAAAGCGCTGGCTGAAAAAGGCATGAATATTGTCGTGCCGCCCGCCAAATTGGTCAGCGACATGAAGCAGGTCGGCAGCATCATGCTGGCAGACTGGCAGAAAAAATCAGGCGCTGAGGGCGAGGCAATTGTCAGCAGCTTTAAAGCTGCTCAGGCAAAGAAGTAAATCAGGCATCCGGAGAGTTGACGCGCCAGGGCCGCGTCAATCTCTCATCGTCCACCAGCGCCCAGGTTGTCATACCAGTCGCGGCTTCAATCGCTGCACGATACTGCGGCATGTTGGTGCACTCAAGCACCACGCATTTCAAGCTTGGTTCGCGATGTTTTAGCGCGACAGCAGCGGCCACCACGTCAGCGCCTGCCTTGTCGGTATCCATACTTGCCCGATTGCCCAAAATGGCTGTGGCAAATTCACCTGTGGCATCGACGCCCTGCACCATCACATCCAGCAAGCGCCCTGTCGGCACGCCTGCTGCGCGTAAATGTTCAACGCCCAGCTTGCCAGCGCTGATGGTCAGCACGCCCACCTTGCTGTGCAGGCTCAAGAGGCCGGGCAATTGCAACAGGCTGGACGTGATGACCGGAACCTTCACTGCCGCTTGCATCTCTTTTTGCAACAGCACCAAAAACCCGCAACTGGTGGTAATAGCCCTGGCACCATCTTGCTCCAGCCTGCGCACCAGCTGTAGCATGGGCGTGACGACGCGGCCCTTGCGCAGGCCAGCGCCTGACTGCACGATTTTGTCGGGCCATGCACCGCTGACCACGCAGCGCCGGGTCGGCACGCCAAAGGCGGACGGGTGGCCTATGTCGCCCTCAAGCCGGGGAAACTGGGTGTCCAGCATCACCACACCCAAAAAACCGTTGGGGTAGCTGTCGCTTGTCGATTGATGGGCGGCTGCGGTTAAAGTCATGTGTCGATTGTCTAATTTTTTCAACATGACTAACTTGTTGCCTGTCTTCGCTATTTGTATTGGTGCGTCTGTCGGTGCGCTGTGCCGCTGGGGCTTGGGCTTGTGGCTCACGCCTGCCGGGCTGATTCCCTGGGGCACGCTGGCTGCCAACCTGATCGGCGGCTATTTGATAGGCATCTGCATCGCCGTGTTTCAGGCCATGCCGCAGCTGGACCCGGTGTGGCGGTTGCTGCTGATTACCGGTTTTTTAGGCGGACTCACCACGTTTTCAACGTTTTCAGCCGAGGTGGTTGCGTTTTTGATGACTGAACGCTATGCCCTGGCACTGGGCACAGCCACGGCGCACGTGGCGGGCTCCCTACTGATGACAATTCTGGGCATTAAGAGTGCTACATATTTAATAGCTTCTTGATGCCGTATTGATTGGGCTACAGACCGATCTTATGAGTTACTGATGAGTTATTGATGACGAATCAGGGGCGTAATATCCGATCGTTCACGCCGCACACCAAATCACCAACGTCATTTTCCGGCACAGCGCGTTCGTTTTTTGCCTGCGCCACTTCCATGTCGCGGGGTAGCACCACGCCATTTTTCACCGCCAGCACCTCGGCCATCACACTGACCGCAATTTCTGGCGGGGTTTTGCTGCCGATGTAAATACCTATGGGGCCGCGCAGCCTGCAAAGCGCCTGCTGGCTGACACTGAAGTGTTCTGCCATGCGCTGATGCCGAGCCTCGTTGTTGCGACGTGAACCTATGGCACCGACGTAAAAGGCCTCGGTGTTCAGGGCCTCTAACAAAGCCAGGTCGTCCAGCTTCGGGTCGTGCGTCAGGGCAATCACACAACTGCGACGGTCGGGCTTGAAGGCGATCACCACGTCGTCGGGCATGTCGCTTTCGACCGTGACGCCAGCTACTGACCAGGCACTGCGGTACTCTTCACGCGGGTCGCACACCGTGACGGCAAAGCCGCTGAACTGGGCCATGGTGGCCAGGTATTCTGTGAGTTGCCCAGCGCCAATCAACAGCATGCGGTATTCAGGGCCGAAGGTGTTGATGAGTTCGGTTTTATTCAAGACCAGTTCAGCGGGCGCGCTACTTGCGCTTAAAGTCACAGAACCATCTCTCAAACTCACGCAGCGCTGTGTGAGCTGGCCTGCTTCCAACGCAGCCACAAGCTCGCTTAAAGCCGACGCGTCAGGGTCGTACTCGAGCAGCAGTTCCAGTGTGCCGCCGCAAGGCAACCCAAAGCGATGCGCTTCGTCAGCCGTGATGCCGTATTTGATAAAACTGGGGGGGCCTGAGGGAATGGCTTTGTTGCTACCCGCACCCGAATACGCCTGCGTAAATTGATAAATCAAGTCGTCTTCAATACAGCCGCCTGATACGGAACCAACTACCGCACCT
>JAYVPR010000293.1:0-5830 GCA_043757245.1 Polaromonas sp.
CCCCGCAGCAGGATTTCTTTGAACGATGGCCATCTGCAATGCCGCACACACCAGCCCAGCAGGCATTGCTGGACTCATTGCCCAGCCCACAATCTTGCGCGAGTACAAGTCCAGCACTGCCGCCAAGTACAACCAACCGCTTCTCGTACGGATGTAGGTGATGTCGCAGACCCAAGCGTGGTTTGGCTGGATCTGCTCGAACTGCCTGTTGAGCGCATTGGGCGAGACGGCCATGATGTGTTTGCTGTCAGTGGTGCGCGCAAACTTGCGCCGCCAAACAGGCCGCAAACAATTGAGCCGCATCAAGGTGCGTACCCTATGGCGGCCTATGGCTATGCCGCGCTTGGCCATCGCTGTGCGTAGTCTGCGGCTGCCGTAAGCCTTTTGGCTAGCTGCAAATGCTGCTTTCAGATGAACGCTGGCAGCGCACACGACAGGGTTATCCAAGCGCTGCTTCACAGCTGTCTGGTGGGCGTAGTAGCCCGAGCGGCTGACTTCAAGGACGCGGCACGCCTGAACAACAGCTACCTGGGGGCAAGCCTTCTTTTGCAAGTCTTCAACGAGCTGGTAGCTCATCGAAGTTCCCGGGCAAAGAAGGCTGACGTTTTTTTTAATATTTCAACATCGCCTCGCAGTTGTCTGTTCTCTTGCTCTAGCTGCCTGATGCGTTGGTGCTCTGCGGTTAACGGCTTGCCAATGCCGCTGTGGCCTGACTGCTCTGCCTCAAACTGACCTAGCCAGCGCCTGACGGCGCTTGTCTCCAAGCTTCATGTCTGTGCATACCTGGCTGATGCTCAGGCCCTGCGCTTTAACCATTTGCACCACTTGCAGCTTGAAGTCAGTGTCAAATACTCTTCTGGATTTCGGGTTGCTCACAGTTTTTGCCATTTCGGTTTTAACAACCTATCGGGCTGTCTGTTTTTATTAGACCACTACACGGTATGCAAGCTGAGGTGTACATCAAAGGCGAAGAACGCACGCCGCTGCAATACTTGATAGAGCCGGTCACTCAGGTATTGCGCCATGCAGCGCGGGAGCGGTGAGGTTGAGCCCGTTTGATGATGGCCGCTGTGGCTGGTTGAGCTGCCTCAACCCTGGTGGGCAGCGCCGGACCTTATCATGCGCCAATTGACAGCGACGAACATTTAAACAACATGTGGGCGGGTGGCGATTCCTAATTCACCATTACCAACTTCCCCTTAACCCCGCGCGAACCCATGTGCGCGTAAGCGGCTTTTAACTCTGCCATCGGCATGGTGCGGTCTATCACGGGCTTGATCTTGCCTTGGGCGTACCAGCTGGCTAGCTCGGCCATCATGGCGGCGTTGGCTTTGGGTTCTGCTTTGGCAAAGCCGCCCCAGAACACGCCGACGATGGATGCGCCTTTTAGCAGGGGCAGGTTGAGTGGTATCGACGGTGTGGGGCCGGATGCAAAGCCGACCACCAGGTAGCGTCCGCGCCAGGCAATCGAGCGGAAGGCGGGTTCGGTGTAGTCGCCGCCTACCGGGTCGTACACCACGTCGGGGCCTTTTCCGCCTGTAAGCGCTTTGATGCTTTCGCGCAGATCTTGCTTGCTGTAGTTGATGGTTTCGTCTGCGCCTATGGACTTGCAAAGTGCGCATTTTTCGTCAGTCGATGCAGCGGCAATTACTCGCGCACCCAGGGCTTTGGCGATCTGGATGGCTGATGTACCCACGCCGCCTGCTGCGCCCAGTACCAGTACGGTCTCGCCCGCCTTGAGCTGTGCGCGGTCTGCCAATGCGTGGTGAGACGTCGCATAAATCATGATGAAAGCTGCCGCATCGATAAACGGAAATCCTGTCGGCAGTGGCATACACAAGGCAGCAGGTGCTATGGTGTGGGTAGCAAATCCACCCGTACCGGAAAGGCAGGCGACGTGCTGGCCAACCAACAGGTGCGTGACGCCTTCACCCACAGCCTGCACCACGCCCGCGTATTCGGACCCGGGTACGAAAGGCAGCGGCGGCTTCATCTGGTATTTGTTTTGAACGATGAGCAGGTCAGGAAAGTTAAGCGACGCGGCTTTGATTTCAATCAGCACTTCGCCCGCTTTGGGTGTGGGTGTGGGCAGCTCTTGCCACGTGAGGGCGTCAACGCCGGTGGGATTCTCGCAAAGCCAGGCATGCATGGTGTTCTCCAGGTTTGAGTTGATGCATCATCATAGGGAAGTCGAAGCGTAATGATCAGCCCCAACTGTCACCTTTGTCACCTTTACGCTGACGGTCACCTAGAATCAAACCATGAAAATTCTTATCTCCAATGACGACGGTTACCAGGCCACAGGCATCCTGGCTTTATATGAGGCTTTAAAAGACATTGCCGACGTTGAGGTGGTGGCACCCGAGCAAAACAACAGTGCCAAGTCAAATGCGCTGACGCTGCACACACCCATGTACGTGCAAACGGCGGCCAACGGTTTCAGGTACATCAATGGCACGCCGGCTGACTGCGTCCACATTGCGCTGACAGGTTTGCTGGGCTACAAGCCTGATTTGGTGGTCTCGGGCATCAATAACGGTGCCAACATGGGGGATGACACGATTTATTCGGGCACGGTAGGTGCGGCGATGGAGGGCTATTTATTTGGTATTCCGGCAATTGCTTTTTCGCAGACTGAAAAGGGCTGGGCGCATATCGATGCGGCAGGCAGGCGCGCCAGGGCACTGGTGCAGCAACTGATGCCATCGATCGAAAAACCTGGCCACCCCTGGCTGCTGAATGTGAATATTCCCAACTTGCCAGATGCCGAGCTGAAGGCCACAAAAGTCGTGCGTCTGGGCCGCCGACATGCGGCTGAACGGGTGATCACCCAAACCAGCCCGCGCGGTGAAACGATGTATTGGATAGGCGGCGCGGGCCCGGCCAAAGACGACAGCGACGGCACAGACTTTCATGCGGCCAAACAGGGCTACGTTTGCCTGACACCGCTGCATGTTGACCTGACCGAGCACGCGCAATTGCCCCATTGGGCCGAGCGCATTGCCAAGCTGGAGTCAAGCGGCGCATGAAGGCGGGTGATGCGCCTCGCAGGCCAGGTTTTCCGCTGCGCATGCCAGCGGCGGCAAGCCAGACAGGCGCTACTAAAATAGTAGCTGGTTATACCCGTGAAATAGGAGCTACAGGCCTAAAACATACCCCGAGCGAGCTTCAAAAACCGGGTTCAGGCGTTCCAACTGGTCTGGGTCTTGATTCTCAGGCGGTACGTGCCCGCATGGTGCAAAAGCTGGCTGCGCAGGGTGTCAGCGATAGACGCGTGCTTGCAGCCATGGGGCAGATCGAGCGGCATCGCTTTGTAGACTCAGCGCTCGTCAACCAAGCCTATGAAGACACCAGCCTGCCAATTGGTTTGGGGCAAACCATCAGCAAACCAAATGTGGTGGCTCGCATGCTCGAACTCTTGGTAAAAGATCGTCACGGCAAGTTGGGCCGGGTACTGGAGATTGGCACGGGCTGCGGTTATCAGGCCGCCTTGCTGGCGCAATTGGCCGGCGAGGTCTACAGCATTGAGCGGCTGCGCGGCCTGCACGACAGGGCGCGCGACAACCTGCGCCCGCTGCGGGTGGCTAATTTGCACCTGCTTTTTGGCGATGGAATGGCAGGTTACGCCAAGGGCGCGCCGTATGCGGCAATCATTGCCGCTGCTGGGGGCGAGGCCTTGCCACAGGCATGGCTTGACCAATTGGCATTGGGGGGCAGGTTGGTGGCACCAGTACAGGGTGCAAATGGCGCGCAGGCCCTTGTGGTGGTTGACAAGACCGCGCGTGGTTTAAGTCACACATTGCTAGAGGCGGTTCACTTTGTGCCTTTAAAATCGGGCACGAGCTGAAAAAGCTCTTTTTAAGACGTTGGGGATGCGGAATTAATAACGGTATATTTGTTATTTTTGCATCCCTTAAAGACTACAGGCAGAAAACAATGCGTTCAATCCCCCACACTTTGCTGCATGCGTTGCTGGCTGTCAGCTTCGTACTGGCGGCGGGCTGCAGCTCACGCTCACTGACCCATGCGCCGGTTGTAGACCGCAGTACCAGCGCCTCGCGGCAATCGCCCGGTAGTACGCCTGCGCCCTTCGACGCCTCGGGTGTCAAGCAACTGCCTGGTTTTGAAAACGCGGGCAAGCCCGGCTACTACACCGTCAAGCCCGGCGACACGCTGATTCGCATTGGGCTGGATACAGGCCAAAACTTTCGCGACATCGTGCGCTGGAACGCTTTGGAAAACCCGAATTTGATTGAAGTCGGGCAGGTGCTGCGCATTGTCTCGCCCACCAGTGACAACCCGCTGGTTGTCACGCGCCCCGTCGCGTCAGGCTCGGCTGTAACGACTACGATCACTACCGCCGCTGCTGCGCCAGTGCGCCCAGCCAGCGCGACATCGGCTCCCGTAGCCGCCAGCAATCCCCAACCGGCATCGACCGAAGACGATATTGCCTGGATATGGCCTGCACAGGGCAAGCTGATCGCTGGATTTGACGAGGTCAAAAACAAGGGCTACGACATTGACGGCAAGGCAGGCGACGCCATCATCGCCGCGGGCGACGGACGTGTGGTGTACGCCGGGGCTGGACTGCGCGGCTACGGCAACCTGATTATTTTGAAGCACAACAACACCTACCTGACCGCTTACGCGCACAACCAGACGCTGCTGGTCAAAGAAGATCAGACGGTTAAAAAAGGCCAAAAAATCGCTGAAATGGGCAACAGCGACGCAGACCGCGTCAAGCTTCACTTCGAGATTCGCCGCCAGGGCAAACCGGTGGATCCGGCCAAGTACTTGCCAGCCAAGTAACGCCTGTGGCCGATACCGCACAGACTGTAGCCCGAGCCTTCCCGCCCGACCTGCTCACCGTAGAGTCGCTAGATATAGAAGCTCAGGGCATAGCCCACCGCGCTGATGGCAAGGTGGTCTTCATTGAAGGCGCATTGCCGTATGAGGTCGTCACGGCCAATGTCTACCGTAAAAAACCATCGTTTGAAAAAGCCATGGCGATGCAGATTCACCGCGAATCATCGCAGCGCGTTACCCCTGGCTGCCCACACTTTGGCATGCATACCGGGGCCTGTGGCGGCTGCAAAATGCAGCATTTGCACATTGGCGCACAGGTAGCAGTCAAACAGCGTGTGCTTGAAGACAACTTGCAGCACATCGGCAAGCTGAAAGCTGACCACATGATGCGGCCCATTGAGGGCCCGGCTTGGGGTTATCGCTATCGGGCGCGCTTGTCGGTACGTTATGTGCGTAAAAAGGGCGAGGTGCTGGTGGGCTTTCATGAACGCAAAAGCAGCTTTGTGACCGACATGCAAAGCTGCCCCGTGCTGCCGCCGCATGTCAGCCGAATGCTGCTGCCGCTGCGTGCGCTGATTGCCAGCCTGGATGCGAAAGAGACGGTGCCGCAAATTGAGTTGGCCTGTGGCGACATGAAAACTCACGTTATTACTGCGCTCGTACTGCGGCATATGGAAGACCTGAGTGAGCGTGACAAAGCCAAGCTGCGCGCTTTTGCTGCCATAAACCCTGGTTTGCAATGGTGGTTGCAGCCCGGTGGTCTGGAGACAGTTGCCCTGCTTGACGAGGACGTGCCGCAGCTTAGCTACGCGCTGCCCGAGTTTGGCGTGGTCATGCCTTTCAAACCCACAGACTTTACCCAAGTCAACCCGCACATCAACCAGGTGCTGGTGTCGCGCGCGCTGCGCCTCTTGGACGTGCACTCGCATGAGCGGGTGATTGACTGGTTTTGCGGGCTGGGCAACTTCACGCTGCCGCTGGCCACCCGTGCGGGTGAGGTGCTGGGCGTCGAGGGCAGCGACGT
>JAYVPR010000294.1:0-5829 GCA_043757245.1 Polaromonas sp.
GGCCTTGTAGATGTTGCCCTTGCGCTGCTCGCGTCCTTCAATTTCAATTTCGTAGTCGAGGAGTTTTTGTCCGTCAACAATCGCCAAACGGCGCTCTTCTGCCTGGGTGGCATTGACCAGCATGCGTTTCATGGTTCGTATCCTTCATCGTTCTCGTCGCAATAGCTCAAAAATGAGCCAACGATGCCGCAGCAGACGCCATGCGAACGTGGGGAATTGCCGGAGAGCTTGTGAGCCACCCGGCCGACTGGCGTTAACCTGTCAGGCCGAGGGTCCTAGCGTAGGCGCGTGGATGGGGTGAGCAGGAATCCAGCCAATATTCACTACTAATTTAGTAGCTGCTTTTGCCCATAAAACAAGGGCTGCAGGCTGAAAAACTTCCAAAACGCCTAAAATTTGAGCTAGAAAGCTCCTAAGGCAGGAAGTTATCAGGTTAAACAGCGTTGTCATTGAAAGGCTATTGGTCAAGAGACTTTTTTCTCACCGAGATCCGCGAGTAGCCTCCGTCAAGAATGGAGGCTACCCACTTGGGTATTCCGTAGTTTGTTTCGCAAAACGTCGTCTTGTCATCCGTTTATCAACCAGCCGGGTGCCTTGCACGTTTGGCCAGTGGATTGCCGGGATGGGCATCGACCTTCCAGCGCAGTTTGGGTTGACCTTTTCAGGATGTTTTAATGGGCGTGGACTAAACTCCATGCGAATCAACAACTTACAACGTAACGCTAGTGAAACACATTATAGGGGCAGCTTCTGCCGATGCGGTGTCAGCCAATGCGGCAGCGAGCTTCGTCACGGTGGATGAAGACTACGCAGGCCAGCGGCTTGACAATTTTTTGATTCGACAGCTTAAAGGCGTTCCCAAAACACATGTGTACCGCATCATTCGCAGCGGTGAAGTACGCGTCAACAAGGGCAGGGCGCAGGCTGACACCCGGGTTGAAACCGGCGACATCGTGCGTTTGCCGCCAGTCCGCACGTCTGAGCGGGCGGATCAAAAAGCGGTTGCTATTCAAGCGGCGCAAGAAAAAGCTCGAGTCATCGTGCGCCACGGTGCGATGTCAACGGTCGGCGGTTTTGCGCCAGCAGCTGAATTTCCCGTCCTGTTTGAAGACGACTTTGTGCTGGCGATTGACAAACCTGCAGGCGTGGCGGTACACGGCGGCAGCGGGGTGAGCTTTGGCGTGATTGAACAACTGCGTATGGCCCGGCCCGAGGCAGATTTTTTAGAGCTGGTACACCGGCTGGACCGTGAAACCAGCGGCATTTTGCTGATTGCCAAGCGGCGCATGGCACTTAAGCTGCTGCAAGAACAATTCAGGGAGCGCGAAACCGACAAGGTGTACCTGGCGCTCGTCAAGGGTAACTGGCCCGCCAACCAGCGCGTGATTGACAAGGCGCTTCACAAATACGAGGCGCCGAATGGTGAACGCCGGGTAAAAGTCGTCGCCAATGACCACCCGGACGGTCTGCGCTCGGTCACGCTGGTCAAAGTTAAAAACACGTTGGCTGATGGACGATTTACGCTGCTTGAAGTCACCATCAAAACCGGCCGTACGCACCAGATCAGGGTGCATCTGGCTGATGCAGGCCACCCGATTGCAGGGGACGACAAATACGGCGACTTTGACTTGAACAAGGCGCTGCAAAAATCAAACCAAAAACCAGACATCAACACGCCCAGCCTGAAACGAATGTTTTTGCACGCCTGGAGCTTGAAATTCAACCACCCCAAGTTGCGCAAGGTGGTGCATCTACAGGCAGAATTGCCGCCTGAGTTGCAGCAGTTCTTACCAGCAAACCTCAACTCCGCAGCGACAATCGCACCATGACCCCTCGTAACTTTGAGCATAAATCGGATCGACAATTTGACTTGATTGTCTTCGACTGGGACGGCACGCTGTTTGACTCCACTCAAATTATCGTACGCTGCATTCAGGCCGCGGTGAAAGACGTAGGCGGCACTGTGCCGACTGACGAGGCTGCTGGCTACGTGATTGGCTTGGGGCTGGCGCAAGCGCTGGCCCATGCTGCGCCTGATGTGCCGCAAGACAAATACCCGCTGCTTGGTGAACGCTATCGTTATCACTACCAGTTGCACGCCCATGATTTAAGTTTGTTTCAAGGCGTGCTGCCGCTGCTAGCTGCATTGAAGGCGCGCGGTTATTTGCTGGCGGTGGCCACAGGCAAATCGCGTGTTGGGCTAGACAACGTACTGCTCACCGTTCAGCTAAAAGGGGTGTTTGATGCCTCTCGCACAGCAGATAAAACGGCGGGGAAGCCTGACCCAAAAATGCTGCACGAGCTGATGACGGAGCTCGGCACGACCGCGCAGCGCACCCTGATGATCGGCGACACCACGCATGATTTGCAAATGGCGCTTAACGCAGGCTGCCCCAGCCTCGGGGTGAGCTACGGCGCGCACGAGCCCAGTGCGTTTGCGGCTCTAAAGCCGTTGCATGTCGCGCATTCTGTGCAAGACATGCACGACTGGCTGCTCATAAACGGATAATTTAGCCGTGGATGATTTGCAGCCTCTTTGCAATTCAGGCGAGCTGCTTGAAGCCGGGCAAGCGGTGCCTTTTGACGTGGTCTACGCGGGCCAAACCTGCCGGGCATTTGCCGTCAGGTTCAAGGGATCAGCGCATGCCTATCTGAACCGCTGTACCCATGTGGCGATGGAGCTCGACTGGCAACCCAACCGCGTGTTTGACGCCACCGGCCAATGGCTGCTGTGCGCCAGCCACGGCGCGGCTTACGTGCCTGATACCGGTCAGTGCGCAGGCGGCCCCTGCCAGGGGGGACTCGTCAAAATCCATCTTGTTGACGATGGCGGCGTGGTTTATTGGCAAACTGCTTACAACCTCAAGCCACCCGAGTATTCATAGCTGTCTAAACTACCTGCATGAACGATTCAAACCGCCCCGACACTGAAAATAGCCCTTTTGACCCTGAAAAGGGCACAAAAAATGAGTCAAATCAGCCTCCAGACCAATCAATACGGGCGCAAGCAGATCCTGAAAGCATAGCAAGAAACATGAACAAAAACGACCCGACCAGCGCACCAGGCTGGGAGCGCAACACGCTTGAAAAGCTGGCTTTTGCGTCACTGCATGAGCAAAAAGCCACGCGCCGCTGGAGAACCTTTGTGCGCCTGTCATGGTTGCTGTTCTTTGTGGTGCTGGTGTGGCTGGCCTTGCACCGCGGCGCACCCACAGCCAGCGCCACCGTAGCGCATACGGCAGTGGTTGAGATCAAAGGTGAAATCGCTGCCGGTGCTGACGCCAGCGCCGAGTTCATCAACGCCGCCCTCAAAGCTGCGTTTGAAGACGAAGGTGCTAAAGCCGTGGTACTGCTGATCAATTCCCCCGGCGGCAGTCCAGTGCAGGCCGGCATGATGAACGACGAAATCCGCCGCCTCAAAGCCAAACACAAGAAGCCTGTTTACGCCGTTGTTGAAGAAACCTGCGCCTCGGCGGCCTACTACATTGCCGTGGCGGCAGACCAGATTTTTGTCGACAAAGCCAGCATCGTCGGCAGCATCGGCGTGCTAATGGACGGCTTTGGCTTTACTGGCCTGATGGACAAGATTGGCGTCGAGCGCCGCTTGGTGACAGCGGGCGAAAACAAGGGCTTCCTGGACCCGTTCAGTGCGCAAACTGAAAAGCAGCGCGCCTTTGCCCAGACCATGCTGAACCAGATTCACCAGCAGTTCATCAGCGTGGTAAAAGCCGGGCGTGGTCAGCGCCTGAAAGAAACGCCAGAAATGTTCAGCGGCTTGTTTTGGACGGGCCAGCAAGCGATTCAGTTGGGCTTGGCGGACCAACTAGGCACGCTCGAATACGTGGCCCGCGAGGTCGTTAAAGCCGAAGACATCATTGACTACACCCGCCGCGACAACGTGGCCGAGCGCTTGGCCAAAAAGTTTGGCGCCGCCATGGGCGAGGGCGCGATGAAAGCGGTGAGGGCGCTGCCCGTGATTCGCTAGCAGCCTGTAGCACTTAAGTCGTCGAAAGCGAAAATTGACCCCAGCGAGGATAGTTTTTGACGTTTTCGCATCCCAATATCTGGATATTGGGTAAGAAAATGGCGAAAAATAGACCGCTGCGGTCGATTTGTAGCCGACGATTCTTAAGTGCTACAGGCTGCTAGAGCCTAGCGCCCTAAACAGAAAACTGTCGGCAAACCCAGCGGCGGAGCTGGTTTGTCCTGCTTCCATTTGGCGACAGTTGCACTTTTTGTCCATGCCGTGTGGAGTGTCAAGCCGCAACTGATGGCAAGTCGGGAGTTGCCTTGCAAGGTTTGCAGCAGTGCTTGCAATAATGCTGAATTGCGGTAAGGCGTTTCAATAAAAATTTGTGTTTGACCTGTTTTCAGGGCGAGTGATTCAAGTGCCTTGATGCGCTGGCTACGCTCGCCGCCGTCTTGCGGCAGATAACCGACGAATGCAAAATTCTGGCCGTTCAGACCACTGGAGGCCAGAGCCAGCATCAGTGACATCGGGCCCGTCAGTGCGATAACTTCAACCCCCAAATCATGCGCTGCCCGAACCACGGACGAGCCGGGGTCGGCGATGGCTGGCATGCCTGCTTCGCTGACCAGGCCGATGTCATGCCCGTCCAATGCCGCTTTCAGCAGGGGGCGCGCATCAAAGTTTCCAGTGTGGTCGCCTTTTTTATGCACCTCGCGCGGCAGCTCTTGAATCTGTAGCGCTTGAACGGGCTGATCAAGAGGCACAAGCTCGCCAACGCGCTTTAAATAGGCTCGGGTACTTTTCGCATTTTCACAAATGAAGCTGCTTAAACGTGCGGCGATTTGGAGGGTTTGCAGCGGCATCACGTCTTGAATAGGGGCTTGTTGCTCGCAGCCAAAATCCAGAGGCGCAGGTACCAAATAGAGTTTGCCTTTATCTGTAGTCATGATGTGGCCTTGCTTGAGAGCAACTGAATGCCTGCCGCTCTGAGCATCTGGCAGGTTCTGATCAAAGGCAGGCCAATCAGCGCCGTGGGGTCGTCGCTGTCAATCGAAGCCAACAGCGCAATCCCAAGCCCTTCGCTTTTGGCGCTGCCTGCGCAGTCGTAGGGTTTTTCAAGTTGCAGGTAATTTTCAATCTCATCATCCGTCAAGTCACGAAATTTCACACGCACCGCCGCCAGGCTGCGTTGCTCAAACCCGCTCTCGAAGCAGACCACCGCCACGGCGGTTTGAAAAACCACGGTTTGCCCACGCATCAGGCGCAATTGCGCCACCGCTTTGTCGTGCGTGCCGGGCTTGCCTAGGCTCTGGCCATGCAGGTCAGCCACCTGATCAGACCCAACGACGACTGCCTGCGGGAATTGCGCAGCCACCGCTTTGGCTTTGGCCAGTGCCAAACGTTCGGCCAGCACTTGGGGTGCTTCTTGCGGCAAGGGGGTTTCATCCACATCCGGTGTAGCCACTTGAAAGGGAATGCTCAGGCGCTCCAGCAGCTCGCGCCGATAGCGCGAGGTTGAGCCCAAAATGAGCTGGCGAGTTGTTTTGGAAGGCGTAGCGGCAAAGTTCATGGCCTTGATTCTCTTACACTGGTGACATGACCCGACCGACACAAGCCACCAGAGTGAACATGCAAGCCTTTGCCGAAGCCGGTGCGCCTCTGATTGAGACCATACCGCTCCAATATTTGGAGCGCCTTGCGCATGAATCTGTTGGGCTGCAGCCAGATTTGATCGTTAACTGGCAGGCTGTGGCCGAATTACGTGTGGGCAGTACGGGTCAGATGGATATTTGGCTGCACCTGACAGCTGACACTTGCCTACCGCTGACCTGCCAGCGCTGCATGGGAGCTGCACAAAC
>JAYVPR010000295.1:0-5807 GCA_043757245.1 Polaromonas sp.
ACTGTAGCAGCAGTACGCGCGCCACCTGTACCGATCTGGTTGCCCACTACTGCACCAGCAACACCACCGATGACGGCGCCGATGCCTGGACCTACAGCGGGCTGTTGGGTTCTGATGATTTCCACGTTATTCACACGACCGTACTCCACGTAAGCGCCTTGGGTGTTTGGCACCGTAGTGGATGTCGGGTAGTTCGAGACGGGCGCAGAATTCATGGGCGCACAAGCCATAAGACTGGCAAGCACAACAGCCGAAGTGGCCACCGCCACAGATACCAAGCGTGATGAGTAGGTCATGAAAATCTCCTATACGTATTAAATTTAATAGGCTTTACACCCTCAACCTGCTTTTTTGAGGAGCTGGCTGCCTGAAGCCTTAATCAATTACATGACGCATTCCACTTGGTCGCCATTGGCTTTCAGCTCTAGTGATAGTGGGGCAACACTCATACAGTGCGTAAGAAATACCCTACACCTTTTGACACGGCTCTGCGAGGCGGCAGTATTACGGTCCGGCTGAGGTCGTCGATGCTTGGCTTGCACAAAGAGACCCTTCGACGGGCTCATGGCGAACGTTGAGTGAAGTCAAGACTTCAAACGGTCGGACCAGTAGCCCGACGCCTTATCGCATCTGCACCGACCCACTCACATTGACCAGCACGGTGCTTTTACCTGCCTCGACGGACACTGCCGAATCAGAGTCCGCTGACTTGGCCTGTATGGCCATCGCGCGGGGGCGCGGCTGAAAACTTTGGTCGTTGACGTTGATGCTAACCTCACGCAAGGTGTAGCCTGTAAAGCCAAAACTTTTGGACACTTCGAGTGCTTTGGCTTTGAAGAGGTCGATGGCGATGGTCTGGGCTTGTGCCTCGACTTTGGTGCGCTGCTCGCGGCTTAAGGTAAAGCTCACGTTGCCCATCGTTAGACTTTGAATCTTGCCGGCTGTGTTGGTGATGCGTGAAAAGTCGCGTCCGTCCAGTACCAGTTCAGTACTACCCTGCCAGCCGCTGATTTTGCCGTTTTTGTCATATCGGGGATACAGACTGAAGTTGCCGGTGCGCAAGTCGAGCTGGCCAGGCAACACGGCTGGCCGGGCGATGGCCAGAGCAGCGTCGAGTGCCTGTTTGAGTTGGGTTTGCACGGCGTTGGCATCTGCACCGCTGGCGGTGGTGTTCATGGCAATCGACAGCAGGTCTTGCTGAACTTCAACGCTGCCGCTGGCAGACAGTTGAGCAACGTTTTGCACGGCATCATGCATCATCGCCATGGGTTGAGCAAAAAGGCCTGTGACCCCTGTCATAAGAACCCAAGCAGCTATTGATTTAGTAGTAAATTTATTATCGAATTTAATAGCAAACATCGGGGTTAGCTTTCGTTAGGGATGAAATCATCGGCGCTGTACTGCGCGAATCAGCAGGTTAAACGCTGTTAAAACATTATTGCGGTGATTGCGTCGGGTTGGGCGGGTTAGAAGATGTCGCACACGAATTGGCGAATTTAGACGACACACATCTCGAAAACGCAAACTTTATCGCCAAAAAAATTGGGAACTGTTGTAACAATGTGTCAAATTGACGTAAAAAAGCTGCAAAAGTTTTTTCCAGGCTTCAAAATGGTGCTGTTACAAATTACGAAATAACCATGACTCAAGCCACCACCACTCCCCGCGCTGACAAAATTCTTATTGTGGACGATGATGCCCGCATCCGCGACCTGCTGCGCCGCTACCTGGCGCAAGAAGGCTTTGAGGTAATTCTGGCTGAAGACGGCAAGGCGTTGACCCGCATCATGTTGCGCGATGCCGTTGACCTGATCGTCCTGGACCTGATGATGCCGGGTGAAGACGGCCTGTCGATTTGCCGCCGCTTGCGCGCCGCCAATGACCGAACCCCCATCATCATGCTGACTGCCAAAGGCGAAGACGTTGACCGTATCGTGGGCCTCGAAGTCGGTGCTGACGACTATTTGTCCAAGCCTTTTAACCCGCGCGAACTGCTGGCGCGCGTCCATGCCGTGTTGCGCCGCCGCCCCGCTACCGAGGTGCCAGGTGCGCCATCCCAAGAGCAGGAAGTGATTACTTTTGGACCGTTTTCATTCGACTTGGGTCTGCGGTCCTTACATAAAAGCGGCGAAGAGCTGCCGCTGACTACTGGCGAGTTTGCGATGTTAAAGACGTTGGTTCGCCACCCACGCCAGCCGCTGTCTCGGGAAAAGCTGGCTCAGTTGGCTCGCGGCCGCGAGTTTGAACCGTTTGACCGCAGCCTGGATGTGCAGGTGTCGCGCCTGCGCAAGCTGATTGAGGTGGATGCTGCAGTACCGCGCTACATCCAGACCGTGTGGGGCGTCGGTTACGTGTTTGTGCCTGACGGAACAAATTAACAGTGCTCTAGCGCTTGTCAAATAGCGCGATACTAGAGCTCTATGGACATCACCAGCCCGGCTCCACTAGAGACCGCCCCCGCCCCGCTTGAAATGCGGCCGCGCCGGGGGTTCAGTCTTTTTTGGCGAACTTTTTTCTTTTTGGCGCTGCTGCTGTTTGGTTCCATCATGGCATGGCTACAAACGTACCGCGCACTTGAGTCCGAACCGCGTGCAGTTGAAAGCGCGCAGCAACTTGCCTCACTGATTAATCTAAGCAGGGTTGCGCTACGTTATTCAGACTCTATAGCGCGTGTATCGTTGATCAAAACCCTGGCTGACGAAGAGCGGGTGCGCATCACAGTACGCGAGCCGAAAGACAAGTTTGAATTGTTGGAAAGCGACAAACTGGGCCAGCGAACCAGCGAAGAGCTTAAAGTTCGCCTCGGTACTGGTACGCTGGTAGCCAGTGAAGTCAATGGTCAAAAAGGTTTGTGGGTAGGGTTCTCGGTTGACCGGGACGACTATTGGCTACAAACCGATCAATCGCGTATCGGCCCGTCCAGAAGCAGTACGTGGCTGATCTGGCTAGTCACAGCCGCAGCGCTGTCGCTGCTGGGGGCTGCCTTCATTGCGCGGCTGATCAACAGCCCGCTCAAGCAGCTATCTTTTGCGGCCAGCCGAATGCGCGATGGCGATTTTGATGCCAGCTTGCTGGACGAAAGCGCTGCTACCAGTGAGGTGCGCGAGGTCAACATCGGCTTTAACCGCATGGCCAAGCAGTTGTCAAAAATTGAGCAAGATAGGGTCATCATGCTGGCCGGTATATCGCATGACCTGCGTACACCGCTGGCGCGCCTGCGGCTAGAAACTGAAATGAGCGTGGCAGATGAGGATGCACGTGCCCATATGGCAGCAGACATCACGCAGCTGGACGCGATCATTGACAAATTTCTGGACTACGCCAGACCTGATCCTGCTCAGCTGGCGACGGTGTCACTGAACGCCGTGGTTGACGCCGCCATATACGCGGTAGGTGAAGCAGACGACATGCGCATCACAGTTACCATACCAGACAACACAAATATCCTTGCCGATGAGGTTGAACTGCTGCGTGTGATTTCGAATCTGCTGGAAAACGCACGCCGCTATGGCAAAACGCCAGAGACCGGTATTGCGTTGGTTGACATAGCCGCAAAGGCTAGAGACCAATGGATATTGATCAAGGTGCGCGACCACGGCACAGGCGTGTCACCCGAGACGCTGTCAAAGCTGACTCGTCCATTTTTTAGGGGGGACGCGGCCCGCACAGCGGCTACTGGCGCTGGCCTGGGTCTGGCTATTGTTGAAAAAACCATTCAACGCATGGGTGGCGTGTTTGGCTTGGCCAACACCGCATCAGGCGGTCTGGCGGCTCATATCAAGTTGCGGCGCAGCCATTAAAGTACCCAAGCCAATGCAGCCAAGGTCAGCTGGCCATTACACGGCGCGATGCGTAACTGAGCGCATCGACCAGTGCCACCATCAGCAGCATGGCCAGCAAGATGCTGCTGGTCTCCTGCATTTGAAACAGCCCCATATGGAAAGCCAGCATTTGCCCTAACCCGCCGGCCCCCACCACGCCCAGCACAGCGGCCGCGCGAATGTTGTTCTCCCAACGGTAAAGCGCATAGCTGACAAGCTGGGGAAGTATTTGCGGCAACGTGCAATACCAAAATATTTTGGGCTCGCTCACTCCTCGTATGCGCAATGCGAACGCGGGGCCGGGGCTGGCGTTTTCAATACTCTCGGCAAACAGTCGCCCCAGCACACCAGTCGTGTGCAGCGCAAGCGCCAGGGTGCCCGCCAAAGGGCCAAGCCCGGCGCTGATCAATAGCAAAGCGGCCCACACCAGCTCAGGGATGCTGCGGAGCATATTGAGCAGCATGCGACTCACAGTGCGCCAGCGGGCAGGGTCATCGCTGTGGGTTTTGCTGGCTGGGACAGCCAGTGCCAAACCAAACACAACGGCCAACGTTGTGCCCAAGGCGCTCATGGCCAAAGTCTCAAGCGCGGCCCAGCCGAGTTTGAACAAAAACTTGGTTTCGGTTTCAGGCACCAGCATCTCACCGATAAACTTGCCCATTCGGTGCGCAGCATCCAGGCTGAAAAACTGAGCCCATTTCAGGTCAAGTGACCAAAAACTGGCAAGCGTCAAACACGCCAGACCCAACACAAACCAGCAGGCCTTGCAGCGCGCATCAAACAACGGCGGCGGCAGCCTTTGAATTTCAGTTTGTTTTGTCACGTCATCACCCTAGCCCAAAGCTTTGCGCAGCCAGGCACTCGTCGCATCTGCCAGCCATACCAGCAGCATGAAAACGATCAACATGGTGGCAACCTCAGAGCCTTTGAACATCTTCATTGATGCGTCCATTTGCTGACCCAAGCCACCCGCACCAACGAAGCCCAAAACGGCAGAGCTGCGAATGGCGCATTCCCAGCGGTACACGGTGTAGCTGGTCAGCTCGGCAGCGTTTTGTGGCAGCAGGCCGTAAAAAAATGCCTGCATGGGCCGAGCGCCGTTGCGCAGCAAAGTTTGCGTGACTTGCGCATCACCACTTTCCAGAATTTCAGCATAGACCTTGCCCAGCATGCCTCCATAGGTCAGCGCAATAGCAATCACGCCCGCCGTGGGTCCCAAGCCCACCACGCGAACAAAAATCAGCGCCCAGATCAACTCTGGCACACTGCGAAGAAGCACCATCAACCAGCGCAGAAGGGTGCGAAAGATTGCTGGCAGCGTGTTCATTTTCCCCGTCAAGGCGGACACTGACAATATGCGCACCGATAGCAGCGCCAACGGTATCGCCAGCACCAGAGCAAGCGCAATGCCTGCAGTAGCAATGGCAACGGTACGCCAGGTTTCTTTGGCAACCAGCAGCAAAAATTCACCTTCTATTTTGGGTGGAAAAAAGTCACTCAAAAACTTCAAGGTGGGCTTCAAATTGCTGGCTTCAAACAGCGTCCAGACTTTGAATTCAGTCAGCACCAGCACCGGCCACAGCAGAACAACAGCAGCCAGCAGCCAAAAGACGCGGCCAGCCCAGGCTGGGTCGCGTTTGATGCCCTGTGAGTTCAAAGACAGCATCAACGGCAGTGCATCACTACCGGCAGTGGCGGCGAGTCACGCACGCCATCAAGCACGTTATCGAGCGCAAGGGCTGAGCCATCCAACTCATGCAAGTGCTGTGCGTACAAGGCTTGCAAGTGCTGCGGTGTGACTTGCGCTGCAGGCAAGTCAAAGGCCACCTGCCCGTCACGCATACCTATGATTCTTGGAAAAGATTTGAGCGCCATCTCCACATGGTGCAGCGTAGAGACCAGCGTCGCGCCGCGCTCGGTGGCAATATCTGTCAATGCTTTGATTGCCTGCTCGCTACGGGATGGATCAAGTGCTGACAACGGCTC
>JAYVPR010000296.1:0-5786 GCA_043757245.1 Polaromonas sp.
AATAGTGGTGGAAATCTCTTCGATCGATTTGGTGGTGGTTGATAGCCAGCGTATGCCTTCGCGGCGCATCATGGCTTCGGCTTCGTGAATTTCATGACGACAATTGGCTAGGCTGGCGTAGTTGGAGTTGGGGCGGCGCTCGTTGCGGATTTGCGCCAGACGCTCCGGGGCAATCGTCAGGCCAAAGATTTTTTTACGGTGCGGCACCAACGCGGGCGGTAGCTGGTGGCGCTCAAAATCTTCGGGAATCAGTGGGTAGTTCGATGCTTTCAGGCCGTACTGCATGGCCAGGTACAGCGATGTCGGCGTTTTGCCGCTGCGGCTGACGCCGACCAGAATCACGTCTGAACTTGCCAAGTCTCTATTGCTTTGCCCGTCGTCATGCGCCAGCGAGAAGTTTATCGCCTCAATCCGGTCGTCATAGGCTTTGCTTTTGGAGGCATCCGAAAACCGGCCCACCCGATGGTTGGATTTCAGGCCCAACTCGCCCTCCAGCGGGGCGACAAACATGCCAAACATGTCCAGCAGCATGCCGTTGCAGTGGGTTTTGATGACGCTGAGGATTTCCATGTTCACCAGGGTGGTGAAAACGATCGGGCGTTTGCCCTCGGTTTCGCCCGTGTGGTTGATCTGGCGAACTGCCTGATGTGCCTTGTCGACGCTGTCGATAAATGGCAGGCGGACGTGGCGCGGCGTCATCTCAAACTGGGCCAAAATCGCGTTGCCAAACGTCTCGGCGGTGATGCCAGTGCCGTCAGATATGAAAAATACAGTGCGATTGGGCATGTTGGCCTACAAAAAGGTTCAGTTAAGTGACAGGTCGGGCGGTCGGCGCCGGCTGGCTGCACTTTACAATTGCGTCCAATTATCTCGATTCTCAGCAACATGCCCCGCCCCGACCCCAAAACCCAACAACACGGTTACAGCGCGCTCATGTTCGCCCCTCGGTTTTTAAACCTCCCGGAGTATTTTCATGTCCAACCTTTTTGCACAGGACGCATTAGTCATACCCTTTGAAAATTTGAGAATGAGCGATGTCGAGGCAGTAGGCGGTAAAAACGCCAGCCTTGGCGAGATGATCTCGCAATTGCCCACCGGCCCTGGCGGCGTGCGTGTGCCCACCGGCTTTGCCACGACAGCGCATGCCTTTCGGGTATTTTTAGCGCATGCGGGGCTGGACAAAAAAATCAATGCCGTGCTGGACGCACTTGACACAGACGACGTGCGTGCGCTGGCGGCAGCGGGCAGCGAAATCCGCGCCTTGGTTGAAGCGCAACCTTTCCCGTCGGATTTTGAACAGGCTGTACGGGACTCTTTTAAAGCCCTTTGCGGAAGTAACGACCAAGCAAGTTTTGCTGTTCGCTCGTCAGCCACCGCAGAAGATCTGCCCGACGCATCCTTTGCGGGCCAGCAAGAAACTTTTTTGAACGTGGTTGGCGTAGAAGACGTGCTGCACAAAATGAAAGAGGTGTTTGCCTCGCTCTACAACGACCGTGCCATCAGCTACCGAGTCCACCAGGGTTTCGCACATGCCGACGTGGCGCTGTCAGCAGGCGTGCAACGCATGGTGCGAAGCGACTTGGGCGCGGCGGGTGTGATGTTCACCATCGACACTGAAAGCGGGTTTGAGGATGTGGTGTTCGTCACGTCCAGCTATGGTCTGGGTGAGACAGTGGTGCAGGGCGCCGTGAACCCCGACGAGTTTTATGTCCACAAGCCCATGCTTAGAGCGGGCAAGCGCGCTGTTATTCGCCGCAATCTTGGGTCAAAGCTGCTGCAGATGGAGTTCACCACAGCAGATGAGAAAAGAGCGGGCGGCAAACTGGTCAAAACCACCGACGTACCCACAGAGCTGCGCAACCGTTATTCATTGCTAGATGCCGACGTCGAGCAATTGGCCAAATACGCCCTGATCATTGAAGCCCATTACGGCCGCCCGATGGACATTGAATGGGGCAAAGATGGACTTGATGGCTTGCTCTATATATTGCAGGCCCGGCCTGAAACCGTCAAAAGCCAGGCCAAAGGCAGGCCAGAGCTGCGCTACAAATTAAAAGCCAGCCAAGCCAAGGGCGCGCTGTTGGCAGAAGGCCGCGCCATTGGCCAGAAAATTGGTACTGGCCCGGTGCGCATCGTGCACGACATCAAGGACATGGATCAGGTCCAGCCCGGCGACGTGCTGGTGACCGACATGACCGACCCTAACTGGGAGCCCGTGATGAAGCGCGCCAGCGCCATTGTGACTAACCGCGGTGGTCGTACTTGCCACGCCGCCATCATTGCGCGCGAGCTGGGTATTCCGGCTGTCGTCGGTTGCGGCAACGTCACTGAGCTGCTCAAAGACGGTATGCTGGTCACGGTGAGCTGCGCCGAGGGCGACACCGGCAACATTTACGACGGCTTGCTGGAAACTGAAGTGACCGAAGTACAGCGCGGTGACATGCCGCCCATTGACATCAAAATCATGATGAACATCGGTAACCCGCAACTGGCGTTTGACTTTTGCCAGATCCCCAACCAGGGCGTGGGCTTGGCGCGGCTGGAGTTCATCATCAACAACAACATTGGCGTTCACCCGAAAGCCATTTTGGACTACCCAAATATTGATGCAGATTTGAAGCAGGCGGTTGAAAGTGTGGCTAGGGGCCATGCTTCACCGCGTGCTTTTTATGTTGACAAAGTGGCTGAAGGCATTGCCACGATTGCGGCGGCCTTCTGGCCCAAGTCGGTGATTGTCCGATTGTCAGACTTCAAATCAAATGAATACCGCAAGCTGATCGGTGGCTCGCGTTACGAGCCGGAAGAAGAAAACCCAATGCTCGGCTTTCGCGGTGCAGCGCGCTACATCAGTGAAGACTTCCGCGAAGCCTTTGCGATGGAATGCGAAGCCCTTAGGCGGGTGCGCAACGACATGGGTTTAACGAACGTGGAGGTCATGGTGCCCTTTGTGCGCACATTGGGCCAGGCTGCCAAAGTCACTGAGCTGCTGGAGCAACATGGTTTGAAGCGTGGACAAGACGGCTTGCGCCTGATCATGATGTGCGAAGTGCCCAGTAATGCCGTGCTGGCCGATGAGTTTCTTGCGTATTTCGATGGCTTTTCGATTGGCTCAAACGACTTGACCCAACTGACACTTGGGCTGGACCGTGATTCAGGTCTTGAAGTTTTGGCGCAGGACTTTGACGAGCGCGACCCGGCGGTCAAGGCGCTGCTGGCCATGGCCATATCGGCCTGCAAGCGTCAAGGCAAATATGTGGGCATTTGCGGTCAGGGCCCCAGCGACCACCCGGATTTAGCCCAGTGGCTGAAAGAGCAGGGCATCGGCTCAATTTCATTGAACCCCGATACCGTGATTGCGACCTGGAAGCAGTTGGCAAATTAATCTTGCCCTGCAGACGAGGGAAACCCCGGCTGCCATCGCTGTGCGCTGCCATGACAATCAATACCCATGCAGCGTCCTGAAAAATCCCGTCGATACGGAAACAAGAATCACCACTTCGTGACCGCCATGATGAGCGAGGACTGAGGTGGCGGGTTTTTTCGGTACCCGTGATGGTGTCAAGTTAGGCGCTGCACAGTTCAAGTCGCAGCTGAAGCGCTTTTACAGCTGGTACACCTTGGGCCTGCTGCTATTTGTAGGCGCTCTGGGGGTAGCCGAGCGCATGGGTTTGCCGCGCTTGTGGATTGGCTCGATTTTCTTGCTGGCAACCATTGCCCTGTATGCAAGCATTGGCATCATGAGTCGCACCACTGATGCGTCTGAATATTATGTGGCCGGCAGGCGCGTGCCAGCGTTTTACAACGGCATGGCCACGGGCGCTGACTGGATGTCTGCCGCGTCCTTCATCGGCCTGGCGGGCACCCTGTACCTGACGGGTTATAACGGGCTGGCTTTCATCATGGGCTGGACAGGCGGCTACTGCCTGGTGGCGCTGGTGCTGGCACCGTACTTGCGCAAGTTCGGGCAGTTCACTATTCCTGATTTTTTGGGTGAGCGCTATGGCGGCAAACTGCCGCGTCTGATTGGCGTGGCGGCGGCCATTGCGTGTTCATTCACGTACCTGGTGGCGCAAATTTACGGCGTTGGCTTGATCACGTCTTACCTGACGGGTATTGCCTTTGAATTGGGTATTTTTTTGGGCCTGGGCGGTATTTTGGTTTGCTCGTTTTTGGGGGGCATGCGCGCTGTGACCTGGACGCAAGTGGCGCAATACATCATTTTGGTACTGGCATATCTGACACCCGTGGTTTGGCTGTCTGTCAAACAAACCAGTGTGCCTGTGCCCCAATTGGTGTACGGCTACCAGCTGGAGAAAGTCACTGCCAAAGAAAGAGAGCTCACGCTTGACGCCAAAGAGCAGCAGGTTCGCGCCATTTATCAGCAGCGTTCTGACGCGCTGGTTGACAAGCTTAAAAACCCCGCCGAGTCATTGGCTGCCGACAAGCGTATTGCCAACCAAAAGATGGACCAGCTCAAATCAGGCAACGGCTCGGTGTTTGAGATTTCTCAGGCCGGCAAAGTGCTGGCGGCGCTGCCCAAAGACGAAGCAGCTGCCCGCAAGGCTTACCTGGCTGAGAAAAGCGTGGCCGATGTCAAGGCCCAGCCGCTGGGGGGCATGCCGCCGCACGCTGCGCAGTTTGCGGGGGACCCGGACGGCACGCCTAAAGAGAAGCTGCTGTACGACACGTCGCGGCGTAACTTTCTGGCGCTGGTGTTTTGCCTGATGGTCGGCACAGCCGCCTTGCCGCATATTTTGACCCGTTATTACACCGTGCCCAGCGTACGGCAGGCGCGGCAATCCGTCACTTGGTCGCTGCTGTTTATTGTGTTGCTGTACTTCACCGCGCCTGCGCTGGCTGTGTTGGTCAAGTACGAAATATTTACCCACCTGGTGGGTATCCCGTTTGATCAATTGCCGGCATGGGTTCATGTCTGGAGCAAGGTTGACCCATCCCTGCTGTCTGTGGCGGATGTGAACAAAGACAACATTCTGCAACTTGGCGAGCTGACGATTGGTGGCGACGTGATAGTGCTGCTCACGCCTGAGCTGGCTGGGTTGCCCTATGTGATTTCGGGTCTTGTCGCGGCTGGTGGGCTGGCAGCGGCGCTGTCTACTGCTGATGGCCTGCTGCTGACGATTGCCAATTCGCTTGGGCACGACGTGTACTTCAAAATGATTGATCCGAACGCGTCGACAGTCAGCCGCGTGACAGTGTCCAAAATTTTGCTGTTGATGGTGGCCTTGCTGGCAGCATACGTGGCGGCGCAAAAGCCTGCCGATATTTTGTTTTTGGTGTCGGCGGCTTTTTCTTTTGCGGCAGCCTCGTTTTTCCCCGCGCTGAGTTTGGGTATTTTCTGGAAGCGGGCTACGGGCTTGGCTGCATCGCTGGGCATGGTGTCAGGGTTTGGCGTGACTTTTTATTACATGCTGGCCAACCAGCCGTGGCTGCGCAGCGCTTTCGGCATCACCTCGCCAGTTCAATTGTGGTGGGGCATTGAGCCTATTTCTGCGGGTCTGTTTGGCGTGCCAGTCGGCTTTGCGGTGATTATTTTGGTTAGCTTGGTGACCCCGAGCCCTAGCCAGCAAAGCCAGGCGCTGGTAGATCACATTCGTTACCCGGATGTAAAAAAGCTATAATATTTGGCTTACCTTGCCGCACCCGTCTTGACGCCGGGGCGGCTTTAATCAACCCAAAAGGAGTCTTATGCGTCACTACGAGATCGTCTTGCTGATCCATCCGGATCAAAGCGAGCAAGTCCCAGCCATGCTGGAACGTTACAAGGG
>JAYVPR010000297.1:0-5771 GCA_043757245.1 Polaromonas sp.
CACCAGCACAAACATCAGCATCGTCAACATGCTCGACGCTGTGCCCATTTGCCGAGGCCAGGACCACGGGCGTGGGTTGAGCTGCTTGAGCAGCATGCCCCCCAGCAGCGCCGCTCCGGCTGCAATCACCGCCAGCAACAAGATGGCCGTGTTCTCACTGGTCGGGCTCATGACACGTAGGGCGGTACGCAGCACCAGCGCCAGTCCGGCACCCACCACGACTGATAAGCCCAGCACGACCAGCACCGGGTAAAAACTGTCCGTCAAGGTGATGGGGCCCAGCACTTTTCCCCCGCGTGCCATCAGGCCTGCACCGGCGCTGCAAAGGCTCAGGGCATACAGTGTGCTCAGGGTTGAAAGCACCATCGCCCGCTCGCTGACTGGGCCTGATGCGCGGGTGTCTATCAGCACTCGTGCCAGCACCGCTGGCGATGCGGCCATGGCAAGCATCGCCAGTGGCTGGGCTACCGCATCACGCACACCCATCCAGTGCATGGCGTAGTACACGGCGATCAGCGTCAAATCTGATTCCAGAAGGCTTTGCACCAGCACCATCGGGTTGTATTTAAACCAGCGCAGTGGTATGCGCCCACCTGCTTCAAACAGCACCACCGCCACACCCAGCTCCAGCAAAAAAAGCCCAATGCCTTGCAGGGGCCACACTGCACCCGTAAAACCGGCAAAGCCCGCCACAGCGCCAATCACCGAATAGCCAATGACTTTGGGCAGGCCGGTATAGCGCTGCACAAGATGGCCAGCCGCAGCTGCCAGTGCCACCAGCACAGACCATTGCACAGTGGCCAAACCGGCCGAGGGCTTGATCCATTCTGCCCAAATGTTTAAAAGGTCTTGAGTCAAAAATACCTCTCAAAGTTGTCTTAGAGGGTACTGGCGTTCAAGACCAGACCATGTAGGAGCGCAGCGTGACAGTCGTAACTGTTTGCAAAAAAACTTACACGCGCGTCACCAAGTCGTCAGCAAGCTGTCACTAACGAGGCACAAAAAAACTGCCGGGCGTACTGCGCCAGCGCGCCCATATCGCGCGGCTGATGCGAGCCCTGTCAATGCCGCTGACGTTGTGGGCCTGGAGCGCAAGGCGAAACGCGCAGTAAAAGCTCACCGACAGATTCAAAGCACCAATCAGCGGGATGGCCGCGATACACCACCACATCAGCGGTTGCCTGAACGCTTCCAGGCCGAGTGTGGCTCCTGCTGCGGCGAGTTGTCCGGCAGACAGTGTGACGTGGCGTGCTTCCAGCTCAAGACCAAAAAACCCAGTGAATGCCGGGATCAGGCCGAGCATAAAACCGAGCGAGATATTGGATGTAAAACCTGAGCTGTTTTCGCGAATGAAAGTAGACCAACGGCCAGCGCGGGCTGCGCCTAGTATGCGCGTAAAACGTGGGTTATGGGCAATCGCAGAATCAAGCCGGTGCAATACAAACCAGTTTTCAAACCACCCCCCACCATGCTGGACGTAAATAAAATCACACCGGTAAAAGTCGCCCGGATTTGCGCCGTGCAATAGGTCAGCGCGTCCATCAGGGTGTGCTGCCAAATTAATCGATCGCTACGCGCATTGCTTGTCAGTAGAGCGGTTAACTGGTCAACCTGTGCATCGGGTATGGCGGCCAGCCACTGCGCATCAAAACGGGAGGGTGCTACCAGTGCAAAGAGCTCGGCTGAATCAATGGTTTCAGGGGTGCCCGGCAATATCTTGCGGCGCAGGCGATCAGTCAGTTCACTGACAAACGCCGTACGCGGTGCGAACCCAAAGTCCGCCAGCAAGGTGGTGACGTCAACCGTCTGCAGCAAAACTTGCCACCAGGCTTTCAGCCGTTGTTCCAGCTCTGGTTGCGCCTGCACTGCATCGATAAACGTTTGCAGCCTTGCAGTGCTGGCGTCCGACGAGCTTTCATCACCGCGCAGCCACTCAAAAAGCGCAATCAGCCAGACATGGCGCGCGGCCAGGTTGGCCCCTGGATCCAGCTGGGCGAGCAGTCTGCGCAGGTCTTTCATTTAATGCAGCGTGCGACCAAGCGGTGTGTCGCCGCTGGCCTCCAGCACAAACATGGGTATCAGCGCCTCAAAGCGCTCGCCATCTTCAGCCACACAAAAGTAAGTGCCATGCATTGCCCCCGTGGCTGTGCGCAAGCGCGAGCCACTGCTGTACTGAAACGACTCACCCGGCTTAAGCAGTGGCTGGTGGCCCACCACGCCCAAACCCCTGACTTCTTCGACATGGCCATTGGCATCCACAATTTCCCAGTGGCGAGAAATCAGCTGTGCCGTCACTTGCCCGGTGTTAATGATTGTTACCGTGTAGGCAAAACCGAAAATGCTGTCGTCAGGGGACGATTGCTCGGGGATGTATTGCGCTACGACGGCGCAGCTGAATTGGTATTTTTGATTTTGGGGCATTTTTGAGGCAGGTGTGGCTGCTTTGAATCTCATGTTAACTTGCACCGGTTGTTGCACAATTCAAGCCATGAGCTTCACACAACCCCCCATCACACCGATTTACAAACCCACCTACCGGATCGCCCCGTCCATTTTGTCCGCCGACTTTGCCCGCTTGGGCGATGAGGTCAAAGCCGTGATAGCGGCGGGCGCTGACTGGATTCATTTTGACGTGATGGACAACCACTACGTCCCGAACCTGACGTTTGGCCCAATGATTTGCCAGGCGCTCAAACCGCATTCAAAGAAAGCTGACGGCACGGCCGTACCGATTGATGTGCATTTAATGGTGCAACCTGTCGACGCGTTAGCCGCCGCATTTGCCGATGCAGGCGCAGACTTCATCAGTTTTCACCCCGACGCATCTGGCCACGTTCACCGCAGTATTCAAGCCATCAAAGCCAAAGGCTGCAAGGCCGGCCTGGTGTTTAACCCCGCCGCACCGATGGACGTGCTGGACTGGGTGATTGACGATATCGATTTGATTTTGATCATGAGTGTCAATCCTGGTTTTGGCGGGCAATCATTTATTGATAGCGCTCTGCGCAAGATTGAAGACGCTCGAAGGCGCATTGATGCATGCGGGAAAGACATTCGGCTGGAGGTAGATGGCGGCATTAAAACCGAGAATATAGCCCGCGTGGCAGCAGCGGGAGCGGATACCTTTGTGGCTGGCAGCGCGATTTTTGGTAAGCCGGACTACAAGAGTGTGATTGATGCGATGCGCTTTGAGTTGGCGAAGTGAGCCAGCTTGTACCGCTAGCGATGGTTTGAGGAAATAGAGTGTGAAACAAAAGATGTCACTCCCTTTCTGACGGAATCGTTTGAATCGAAGGTGGATTCGGAGTCATAGTGTGAAACAAGGGGCTCCGGATCATTGTTGTCCTCTCCGGCTACGGAATAGAGTTTGAAACGAGCTTCAGCGTGTTGACTTCCATTCAATCTTGAACCTTGGGGGTGCGGATATAAACTTGGACTGGTTTATGTCGTAAGTCCAACACTCTCTCAGTATTCGATAGGGCTGAGAGAGCCAAGAAATATTTTGATGCGCTTATCGTTGTACCAGCGGATGTAGGAATCGACTGCCTCAATGAACTGCTCAATGGTTGTGATCTTCCAGTCCCGAGGGCATAACAGTTCCGTTTTCAGCCGTGCGAAGAAGACTTCACATGCAGCGTTGTCAGGCGAACACCCCTTGCGCTACATCGAGCGAATCGACTTCGTGTCACCGATCCTCGATTGTCAACCGGGCCAGCGATAGGGTGCCCAAAATTCAGAGTGAAGCGCTGCTGCTCGACCACATCCACCTTTCAGACGGAGGTGAATTAGCAATGTTTATTTTTATTTTGATAAAATATTATTTTTTTAATAAATAGGGATAATTCAATGATCCACTATCCTCGCACCGCATTGGCTGAGGAGCTGGTAACTGCCATGCAAGGCAAAGCAGTTTTTGGCGATGCCCATAACGGTTTGTTTTTGGCGGCACCCCGGCGCACCGGCAAGTCAACCTTTTTGCAGGCTGACTTGCAGCCCGCGCTAGAGCGTCAGGGTGCGGTGGTGGTGTATGTGGATTTATGGGCCGATCAGCGTCGCGACCCTGGGGCGTTGGTGGCCGAGGCCATTGGCCGAGCGCTACAGCCGCATTTGGGCCGCGTGGCCAAGATGGCCAAAGCTGCGGGCCTAGAGAGCGTGAGCATTGCCGGCGCACTCAAGATTGACACCAGCAAAATTGGCAAGCTCGACGGTGCCACGCTGCCTGATGCACTCCGGGCCTTGCACGAGGCCGCGAAGGCCCCTGTGGCCTTGATCATTGACGAAGCGCAGCACGCCCTTACCAGCGAGGCGGGCGAGGCCGCCATGGCGGCGCTCAAGTCGGCGCGCGACCAGCTCAACCGGCCGGGTACGGTTAACCTGATGCTGGTGATGTCTGGCTCCGACCGCGACAAGTTGCTGCGCCTGGTCAACACCAATGGGGCACCGTTTTACGGCTCCCAGATTCAGCGCATGCCGGAGTTGGGAAAAGACTTTGTGGCTCATATCGGCCGGCTTGTAGAGGCGCAGCGGCCAGACCTTGCACCGGTTGATATTGCGGCCTTGATGACTGCGTTTCAGAGCTTTGGCAGCCGTCCGCAGTTTTTTATGGAGGCGCTGGGCCAAGCCTTGAGCCCGCTGGCAGCTTTGACCACCCGCTTTGAGGATGCAATTGTGCAAGCGGCGGCACAGCGCCAAGCCGATGACGAAGCGCAAATGGAGTCAGACTATCTGGGCTTGAAGCCGATTGAGCAGGCTGTGCTGTGGCGGCTTTTGGAGCAAGGCCAACGCTTTCGCCCCTATGACGCCGAGGCGCTGCGCTTTTACCGCGACAAATCGGGCACCACCGTGAGTGCGCCAAAAGCGCAAAACGCGCTGGAAGCATTGCGCCAGCGAAATCCGGCGCTGGTTTGGAAGTCAGCACGGGGTGAATACGCAGTAGATGATGCCACCATGCACCGATGGTTTGAGCAACGCGTGGCAAATGGCTCGTGGCTACCGGTGGGCTTGCCAACCGATTTAAGCTTTCAAAGCGTGTAAAACCATGAGCACCGTCGGTCAGATCGAAAAGCAGACACAGGCTCGAGTTGTGGCCCCGTTGTGTGACCGTCTGCACAACGCTTACCTGGATAACTGGATCGACCGCGCTAGCAATGCCAATATCGAGCCATAACGGCTGAAAACATTAATCCGCCCGCGGCAGGCTACGAAGCAATTAATCGGTCAAAGATGTAGAGATACAACTTAGCGTTAACTGTAGATTTGCCACTCAATATCGTAAGCGTACAGCCAACACACCTTGACGGTGTAGCAGCTATGTGAGTTGGGGCGTAAGCGTCCGGTGAACCCATCTTGAGGAGGTACTGGCAGCAGGCGATAGTGTGCACGATGAAGATCATGCACACCATGGCGAGCCAGGCTCGCCCCCAAGTCCCCAAGTCCCCAAGCGGCGGTTTTACAGTCCAGAGTTCAAACGCCAAACTGTTGGCGAGTCCGGCCAAGCTGGCGCCTGCATAGCAGCAGTCGCCCTTAAGCAAGGCATGAACGCCAACATCGTGCACCGATGGTTGCGCGAACACTGCCAGGCCAGTTTGCTGGATGAGACCATCGATGCCGACATCGCAGCGATTGAGCAAGAACTGCAAGATCTGGCACCCGCAGCCAAGACCGGCAAAGAACCGCGCCATCAACCCAAGCGCACAAGCCTGCCTTTGAGGATTTGAAAGCGGTGATTTACGATTTCTGCGAAACCCGAGCGGGGGAGCACTGTCGAGCCT
>JAYVPR010000298.1:0-21622 GCA_043757245.1 Polaromonas sp.
GCTGGCTATACCCGTCGACCATCGGGTAGCTACGCTGGTACCTTTTCGTGGTAACGGCGGTGTCAATGGCGGCTCGTTTCGCTATATTTCAGCAGCAGATTTACTGGCCAAACGCATAGCGCCGGGGCAGTTGAAGGGGAAGATTGTTTTACTCGGCACCACTGCGCCAGGCTTGCTTGACTTGCGAGTCACGCCTGTTGGCGAGACCTACCCCGGCGTAGAAACCCATGCGAATGTAATTTCTGGGCTTTTGGACGGCAAGGTTTTCGTTAAACCTGATTACGCTGTCGGTTTTGAAGTGGTTGTGCTGGTTTTGTCTGGTCTGCTGCTGGCGTTTGCCCTGCCATTGCTATCCGCGCCAAAAGCCGTTGCCACCAGCGCAGCCGTGGTGGGCGCTCTGGTGGGGCTTAACTTTTGGTTGTACTTGAGTTTTGGCCTGGTGTTGCCGCTGGCCAGCTCTCTGGCGATGGCCATGACCGCATTCGCCTTAAACATGAGCTACGGTTACTTTGTAGAGAGCAAGTCCAAGCGCGATCTGGCCAATTTGTTTGGCACCTACGTCCCCCCCGAGCTGGTGGACGAAATGGTCAAAGACGCGGCCAGCTACAACATGAAGGCCACAACCAAAGAGTTGACCGTGATGTTTTGCGACATGCGGGGCTTTACCCAAATGAGCGAGACCATGGAGCCGACGCAGCTTCAGGCCCTGCTCAATACCGTTTTCAGTCGCCTCACTGATCAAATTCGAGGCAATCGCGGCACCATTGACAAATACATGGGTGACTGCGTGATGGCTTTTTGGGGCGCACCGGTAGACACGCCCGATCATGCCAGTCTGGCTGTCAAAACCGCTTTTGAGATGGCCAACGCGATACGCAAGCTCAATCAAGAGCACCGCAGCAAGGGGCTGCCTGAAATTGGCGTTGGCATTGGTCTGAACACGGGCGCGATGTGTGTGGGCGATATGGGTTCTGATATCCGGCGCAGTTACACCGTCATTGGCGACTCGGTCAACCTCGGCTCGCGACTCGAGGGCTTGTCAAAAATCTATGGTGTAGACATCGTGGTGAGTGAGTCCACCCGGCAATTGGCCAACGACTTTGCCTGGCAAGAGCTGGACAAAGTCAGGGTTAAAGGAAAAGACAATCCGGTTGCCATTTTTTGGCCAGTGGCACCTTTAAACCGCATGAATTCGGACAGCACCGTCGAGCTTAAAACCTGGGTAATGGCGCTAAAAGCCTATCGCGCGCAAGACTGGGATCAGTGTGACGTGCAATTGCTCAATTTACAGCGCCTGAATGCCAAAAAATACCTTTACCAACTCTATGCAGAGCGTGTAGCCTCTATGCGGTTGCTGCCGTTTGACCCGGAATGGGACGGCGCTACGAATTTTCAGACCAAATAGGGCCAGACTTCTTGCGTTCAGTTCTGGGCACTACAAAAAAGGCTATTGAAACTTTATGAAGTGTTATGAAAGTTAGGGTACTCGGCTGCTCAGGAGCAATTGCCAGAGATTGCCGAACCACGTCATTTTTGATTGACCACGATGTGCTGATTGATGCAGGCACCGGGGTGGGTGACCTGACGCTGGACGAAATGCAGCGTATCGACCATGTTTTTCTGACCCATTCGCACCTTGACCATGTGGCCGCGTTGCCCTTGATGGTGGATGCTATCGCCTCCCAAAGAACGACGCCCATCCAGGTTCATGCCTTGCAGGGCACGATAGATGCGTTGAAGGCGCATATTTTCAACAACACGATTTGGCCAGATTTCTCAAAAATTCCAACGCCCGAAGCGCCTTTCATCACCTTTCATCCTCTTGCTTTGGGGCAAACGCTCAACCTGGCAGGTAAACACATCGAGGTACTGCCAGCAGTACACACCGTACCGGCCGTTGGCTACGCCGTGACAACAGGCAAAGGGTACTGGGTTTTTACAGGCGACACTGAAATCAATCCGGCTTTGTGGCAGCGTATCAACCAGCTCGATGTAGCCATGCTGGTGATTGAGACAGCGTTCAGCAACCGTGAGCATGCCTTGGCAAAACGCAGCTTGCATCTGTCACCGCATACGCTGGCCAACGAACTGGACTTTATCGCCAAAGACAAAAAATATCCGATCTACATCACGCACACCAAGCCATTCGAGACTGAATTGATCATGGCCGAGATTCAGAAGTTTGACCAGACTTCACCATCCAGCAAAGACGTTCCGCATGACATACGCTGGCTGCGCGCTGGCCAGGAGTTTGAACTGTGAGCGCAGTCGTCAATACCCGTCAGGAACGCAACCAGGAAGACGCGTTTTTTGATTCGCAATTGCTACCGCCCCAAGACCGGGGCGTGACGTTTGAGGCGCTGTATTTCAGGCAACTGCAGTTGGTGACCAACCGGATTCATGAAACCGAGAACATCGACCAGCTCATGCTGGAGGTCAGCAGTGACATTTGCAAGCTTTGCAATGCCGACAGGTTGACCCTGTACGCCGTCAACGATGACCGTACCGCCATCGTTTCAAAAGTCAAAACCGGGCTGAACAGCACGCAGGACTTGAAATTGCCCATCGGTGCGCAAAGCATTGCAGGCTATGTGGCCATGGCCAGGCAAATGGTCAACATCGAAGATGTCTACGATATCAACGCACTCAAAAAAATTCATCCCGACTTAAGTTTCTTGCAGGCGGTTGACAAACGCTCAGGCTATCGAACCAAGCAAATGCTGGTGGCGCCCGTCATGAACGGCGCTGTCTTGTATGGCGTTTTGCAGGTTATCAACAACCGCAGCAACCAGCCCTTTACAAAGCTTGAAGAGGACGGTGCTCAGCAACTTTGCAACACGCTGGGTATTGCCATTCGCCAGCGCATGCAAAAACTGGGTGATAGCCAGCGCAAAAAAGCCACTAAATACGATGGCTTGGTCGCAGACGGCATATTGAGCCAGGACGAGCTGACCAAATGCATTCAAAAAGCGCGTGAACAGGCCGAAACGGTGGAGCACCTCTTAATGGCCGATCACCAAATCCGGCCTATGCAAATCGGCCCGTCACTGGCTAAATTTTTTGGCGTTTCTTACGAGCCTTTTAACGCTGGGCGGATCCGCTCAGAAATGCTGCATGGCCTGCTCAAGCGCGAGTTCATTGAGCAACAGGGCTGGATACCGCTTGAAGAAACGTCTGAGGGTCTGGTCATCATGTGCGTAGATCCGGAGGCTGTGCGTGGGTCGCGCGTGGTTCCGCAGGTCTTCCCGCGCAAGAGTAAATTTGCCTACAGCGTCACCACACAAACCGAATTTGAAGAAACCCTGAGTCAGCTATTTGGCACGGACAATGATGGCGGGTCCATCGACCAATTGCTGGCCGACATGGATTCTCCGCTTGAAAACGATGCGCACGACGACTCATCGCTTGAGTCCGCTGCCGCAGACAATGAACTCGTCAAGTTTGTCAACAAAGTCATCATCGATGCCTATCACCAGAAGGTGTCAGACATTCACATCGAGCCCATGCCTGGCAAAGCCAAAACGGGTATCCGTTTCAGGATTGACGGCACCTTGCAGCCGTACATTGAAGTACCCGCGCAATTTCGGCAAGCGATGGTCACCCGCTTGAAGATCATGTGCGACCTGGACATTTCAGAAAAACGCAAACCGCAAGACGGCAAAATCAAGTTCAAAAAATACGGACCGTTAGACATTGAGCTGCGCGTAGCCACCATCCCTTCAGCGGGCGGGGTTGAAGACGTGGTGATGCGTATTTTGGCGGCGGGTGAGCCGATACCGATTGACAAACTCGGGTTGACCGCGCACAACAAAGAGCGGTTAGAAAAAACAGTCAGCAAACCGTACGGTCTGTTTTACGTTTGCGGTCCCACAGGCTCAGGCAAAACCACCACCCTGCATTCCATCCTCAAATTCCTCAACACACCAGACACCAAAATCTGGACAGCAGAAGACCCGGTCGAGATCACTCAAAAAGGCCTGCGGCAGGTTCAAATCAACAAAAAAGCCGGCATTGACTTTGCCCTGGTCATGCGCGCTTTTTTGCGCGCCGACCCCGACATCATCATGGTCGGCGAGTCGCGCGACAAAGAAACCGTGTCAATGGGCGTTGAGGCATCGCTCACGGGTCATATGGTGTTTTCAACCCTGCATACCAACTCAGCGCCCGAGTCCATCACCCGGCTGCTTGACATGGGTATGGACCCGTTCAACTTTGCTGATGCGCTGCTGGGTATCCTGGCGCAAAGGCTGGCCAAAAAGCTGTGTGACTGCAAAGAGTCATTTGTGCCCAGCGCGCAAGAGCTCAAAGACTTCATCAAAGAATACGCTGAAGAACTGCGTCATTCAGATGCCTGGAAGATTGACGCAGGCGGTGAATCACAAAAGCTGCTTGACGGCTGGACTGAACGTTACGCCGTAGACGGGCAAATCAAAATGTACCGCGCCGTGGGTTGCGACAAATGCAACAAAACTGGCTACAAAGGCCGCATTGGCCTGCACGAGCTGATGATTGCCGACGATGCCGCCAAAAAACTGATTCAAGAACGCGCCCGGGTTGCAGAATTATTTGCCTCAGCGGTCAATAGCGGTATGCGTACTTTGAAGATGGACGGCATGGAGAAGGTGTTGATGGGGCTGACCGACTTAAAAATGGTTCGGTCGGTTTGTATTAAGTGACAAAAATGTCGCCTGCCCGCAGATGGGTGGCAATCGTGTCGCAATGGTCAGCAGTTTTCGTGAAAAAAATCACTACAAAACGACTTGACGCACTTGGCACGCAATCTGCTCAGGTTAATCGCTAGTATTTTATTTAACTAAGGATTTTTTATGCAAATCAAGCGTTCTATGCAAAAGGGTTTTACCCTGATCGAGTTGATGATCGTCGTGGCGATCATCGGTATTTTGGCTGCGGTGGCTTTGCCTGCTTATCAGGATTACACGGTTCGTGCTCGTGTAACCGAAGGCTTGGTTGTCGCTGCATCTGCTAAATTGGCCGTGGCTGAAAATGCGTCCAATGGTAAAAACTATACTTCTGGCTGGACGGCACCTGCTGCTACTGGCAACGTTACGTCGATTGGGATCACTGACGCTACCGGTGTCATCACCATCACCTACGCGGCTGCCGCCACCGGCAATACGATTCTTATCGTGCCAAGCTCAAGCGGCTCGGCTTTTTCTGGCGGTACGGCGTCCTCATCAACCGTCCCTACCGGTGGTTCGATCAACTGGGACTGTACAACTGGAACGATGTTGGCGAAGTATCGCCCGGCTCAATGCCGTGCGTAATCCGTCTTAGCTAGATTCCGATTCAGGTCAAACCCTTCTGCGTCATTGCAGAAGGGTTTTTTGTTATGAAATTGTTGAAGATGCCATGCCCATGTCTCGCCAAAATCGCCTCGCTGGACTGTTCATTGTGTTGCTTGCCCCGGGCTTCTTGACTACCCACTACACACGCGCTTACAACGCCTTGCACCTGGAGATATTTGCGTTTTTGGGCTGGGGCATGCTGGCGCTTATCGGCGCGGTAGCGCTGTCAAAAATGACAACGCTTCACCTTGATAAGACTGCGGCAGTTTTTGCAAGCCTGCTTTTCGGCCTGCCGGCACTTGTCTTGCTGGGGCAGCAGGTAGCGGGTGTGGCCGTGCCTTACATTGGCATGGTGGCAAGTGCTTTTTACTATTTGCTGGTCGCCGTTGGAATTTGCTTGCTGGGCGGTCTCGCTGCCGGGTGGTTTCGCGGCTTGCCGATAACGTCCGACGACGGGTCTGACCTGGTCAATGCCACGCTGAAAGCGGCGGTTGGCATCGCAACTGCAAGCGCACTGGTGGGAATTGCGCAATATCTGCAGCTTCCCATATCTGAATTTTTTGTATCCCGCGTGAGCCTAATCGGGGTTTCATACGGCAATCTAAGGCAGCCCAACTTGTTTGCATTATTGGGCGTCTTGGGTCTGATCGCGTTGATCGTTTTGCGCGGCAAGGCTGAGCGCTTTCATTGGCGAGCTGATGGGTTCGCGGCCCTGCTATTTTTGACGCTGCTCGTGGCCATCGTACTAAGTGCCTCGCGCACGGGCACGGTTTTAGTCGGCATGATTTTAGTTTGGGGTTGCGTAGAGTCGTGGCGCGCAGGCAAGCCCAAATGGATGCTGCTGCTGGCGCTACCAAGTTATTTCATACTCCGCGCTATCGCAGTTCAAATTGACCTGCACGGGCTGTTGCCGTTTTATGGAAGTCTGCGCCCAAGCTTGATAACCACGGTCATTGAGGGTGACAATCTGCGGCAAGCCATGTGGCTCAAAAGCTGGGCACTGATTCAGTCTCATTCAACTTGGGGTGTCGGATTCGGCAACATCGATTTCGCCATGTTTACCGAGACCCTGCCGGTTTTACAGCCAGCAGTGACCGAGCATGCCCACAATATTTTTATACAAATGGCGGTGGAGTTGGGCGCACCTATCGCGCTTGCATGGTCTCTTATTCTGATGGTTTTGATTATTCGATCCAGACGTGCAATGAGGACTTTTGAGGCACGAGCCCTCGCGTTTTTTTTGTCTGCGGTCATGATTCACAGTCTGCTGGAATATCCGCTGTGGTATGCCTATTTTCTACTTCCAAGCGCGTTTGCATTAGGCATTTTTGCGCAACTCGGCGCGCCCCTCCAAGCTAAAAAACCAACGCCAGCACAGAACTTGGTTAATCTTCAGCAAGGTCTTAGTAGTGGGATGGCCGCGTCAATCTGTCCGCATAATTATGCAAAGGCGGTGGGTATGGGGGGCGCGTTCACCATCGTCTTGGCATTGTTTGCACTTTGGGACTATGCCAAGGTAAGCCCCAGTTACGAGTTGAATGCCACTACGCCCCTGCACGACCGAGTCATTCAAAGCTACAAATCGGTGCTGTTTCTCAATTTGGCCGATTATGCAGCACTCGGTTTGACCGGGGTCTCGCCTGCAGCCGCAGCGGTGCAGTTGCGTCTTGCAAGCCGGGTTGCGCATTTTCGCTTTGACCCGCAAGTCGCCGCAACGCATGCCGCTGCCGCCGCGCTCGCAGGGCAAATGGACCTGGCAAAAGCTTCGGCCTATCGCCTCTGGCTAAAGGATAAGGCTGCTGCCGAGAGGCTGCGTCTGGCGCTGGCGGGTAGCGGCTTGCCAGAGGCTCGCGAACTGGCAACCTTTTTGGCTAAGCCTATTTTTGTTGCCTGGCCTTAAATTCGCCCCAGCCTCAAAACTGGGGTCATTTTTCTCGTCGCAGTAAAGATGTATTGATATGAATTTAAAGCATAGGTCATTTGGCGTCAGTGTGCATTTGGGCATTAGTCTTTTAATCGCAGCGCTCGCCTGGGTTGTCGTTTTTAAGTTTTTTTACCCCTACCCATTTATTGAAATTTTAGGCGGCCGTCACTTATTCATATTGATCATAGCGGTGGATGTAATCTTGGGACCACTGCTGACTTTCGTGGTGTTGAGCCCCGCCAAGGCTCGCCGCGTACTAACTCGTGATTTGATGGTGATTGTTGCCGTGCAGATGACGGCGCTGGCGTATGGTCTGTGGACAATGTACCTTGCCCGCCCGGTTTATTTGGTGTACGAAGTGGATCGCTTTAAGGTTGTGAGTGCCGTTGATGTGGATGCGTCAGACTTGGCCGGAGCGCCGGTTGAGTTTCGGCGGCTGCCCTGGTCAGGCGTGCAAACTATCGGGATTCGCGCGGCGCGCAACGATGTTGAGAAATTACGATCGTTGGAACTTGAACTAGCTGGAAAAGACCTGTCGTTGCAAACTGACTGGTGGCAGCCGTTGAGCGACGACAACCGCGCCTCGATACGTCAACGTGGGCAGGCTGTAACCCTGCTCAGGCATCGCGCAACCGATCGCGGCGCAGAAATTGATGGAATGCTACGTGCTGCCGTCCTTCGCGATGAAGACGTTATTGCTTTACCGCTAATAGCGCGTTCGGCAAGCTGGTCGGTGCTGCTCGAAAAGCGCGATTTAAGGATAGTGGGCTATCTTTCCATTGATATGTTTTAAGCTAGCCATGCTCTCCGCAGCGAAATCCGGAACCAACTCACCACTTGCGCAGACCGTCACTCCCCGGCCGCTGTGCAGAGCACTTTGGGGAGCGGCTGTTCGGCGCGCTAGCTCCCAGTTCCAAATGGTGTCGAGTGATGCGTCGATTCGCCGCGAGAACCGGCTCGGTCTAGTTCTAGCCGTTTTCGTACTCGGCTTGGCAACTTCCGTGCGTCTTATGAAGTAAAGGAAAGCTCGCAGATTCGAATCCCTTGCGTCAGACTATTGCTCCGGCCCAATGAAGTATGAATTTTTAGTTCGGGCTGAGCATGGCCTCTTCTGAGCCCGTCGAACGGTCGAAGCCTGGCGCGCGGAGGGAAACCCTCCGACAAGCTCAGGGCGAACGGATAAAGGGATTTAGACTTCAGAAGGCTCGATCGATAGGTGTCGGCTGCCAATCTATTACACGAATGACGCGCGTGTAGCGATAAATCAAGAAGAAATTTAAACATCCCCCTTAAATTCAAAGCACGGGTACTGCTCGGAGCCCGAAAGTGTGACATTCGCACTTTGCGAAGCGTGGTGCATACCCACCCTCGATAACTTCCCGCATCTTCTAGGTGACAATTCGTTTCATTCATGCTGCTGCGTCCATTTCTGATTTCCCTGCTCATCATGCTGCCCTGGCTGACCCCGTTTGCAGCCGGGCCGTCGCCAACAATCATGCCCTGGCTTATCTCCGTGCTGGCGACTGCGGGATTAATGATTTGTTCCTTACTGCCAAGCGCGCCCAACGCTCCTTCGGGTGGCGCAGGATTCCCGACACGCTGGCCTGTGCGAGTAATACTTTTTTGTGCGGTTGGGTGGCGTTGCTCGCGGCTACTTCTGGGGGCGAGGGTTCGCGCCTCAAGCATAGCTACCGCTTGGCTGATGGCGGGCGTGCTCAGCTGTTGCATATCACTACTGCAGTACTTTGGCGCAACTGCTGTTTTTGAACCCTGGGTTAACCAAGCGCCGCTGGGCGAAGCCTTTGCCAATCTTCGGCAGCGTAACCAATTTGCCACGCTTACTAACATCGCCTTAGTGTCTTTGATTTGGTTTGCTGTGGAGGCAATGACTATTCGCACGCAGTGGCGTTGGAACTGGCTTGCCGTGCTGCTGGCTGGCCTGCTTGCCGCTGGTAATGCCGCTTCGCAATCACGTACGGGTGTGACTCAAATAGGGCTGATCTACGCTATGTGCGCGCTATGGGGATTATGGCGTAACGTCATGGTTGGCCGGATATTGGGCACCTCTTTGATCTGCTATGTACTTGCCGCCGTGCTGTTGCCGATGCTGTTAGGTTTTGATTTGTCGATTTTTGGGATGGCGGCAAGGCTCAGCGCTGGAGACGCGCCGTGTACCAGCCGTATCACCCTCTGGTCTAACGTACTGCATCTGATCGCTCAAAAACCGTGGCTCGGTTGGGGCTGGGGTGAGCTGGACTATGCCCACTTCATCACGCTGTATAACGAGCCCCGCTTTTGCGACATTTTGGACAATGCCCATAACCTGCCGCTGCATTTGGCGGTTGAGCTGGGTGTGCCTGCTGCGGTACTGATCTGCGGTGGTTTTATGTGGTGGGCGGTGCGCCAAAAACCTTGGGCTGAAAGTGATGCGACGCGGCAAATGGCTTGGGCTGTGATGGCGCTGATTTTGCTGCACAGCATGCTGGAATACCCGCTATGGTACGGGCCGTTCCAGATGGCGTTTGGCGCTTGTGTCTTGCTGCTGTGGCGTCAAAAACGACCTTCAGAGATCAAAAACAGCTCAAAAAAAGCATCGAATTGGTCTTTAACCCACGTTTTATGGACGCAAGTAGCTATTATTTTAATAGCATTTGTTGGCTACGCGGCTTGGGACTACCGCCGCGTCAGCCAGATTTACCTGCCACCCGAGTCGCGTGCGGCAGCTTACCGCACCGATACGCTGAACAAGATTCGCAGCTCGTGGTTGTTTGCTAACCAGGTTGAATTTGCGGAGCTTTTGACCACACCGCTCACGCCGGTCAATGCCGTATGGACGTTCAATACCGCCAGGCATCTGCTGCACTATTCGCCAGAGCCAAGGGTGATTGAAAAACTGATTGAAAGCGCGGTGATGCTAAGCAAGGATGACGATGCATTGGCGTATTTGGCGCGCTTCCGGGCAGCTTTTCCTGTAGAGCACATACGATGGGAAAAAGCTAATCAAAGCACCCTTAAAAAGCCCCCTTAAGAGTTGACAAAACTGCCTGATTTACCGCCGTGCTTTTCAAGAACTTTGACATCGGTGATCAGCATCGCGCGGTCCACTGCTTTGCACATGTCGTAAATGGTTAAAAGCGCTATTTGCACGGCAGTCAGGGCTTCCATTTCAACGCCTGTGGGGCCAATGGTTTCGACAGTCGCGTTGCAATTGATGCTGCTGCTTGCTTCATCAGGCGTAAAGTCCACCGCCACCCTGGTCAAAGCCAGCGGATGACACAGGGGAATCAACTCGCTGGTTTTTTTGGCCGCCATAATGCCCGCTATCCGCGCGATGCCAAGCACATCGCCTTTTTTGGCGTTGCCTGCCAAGATGATGGCCAGCGTTGCCGGGTTCATCACGATACGGCCTTGGGCAACGGCTATTCGGTGTGTGGCAGGCTTGGCGCTGACATCGACCATATGTGCCTGGCCGTGGGTGTCAAAATGAGTGAGTCCAGAATGAAATACGGGCTCAGATGTTGATGGATGCGTCATGACGTTACAGAACCTTTACAGCTATCGTTCATCATAAGGGCATGCCTCATTCAACGGATCATTTGAACCATGCTTTTGCCACTTTCAATTCGATTTAAAACAATCGGCCTTGCTGCCCTGCTGGCTTTCGCCAGCCCGGCTGCGCTGCATGCGCAATTGAGGCCCCAAGCATCGAGCGCCTTGCCCTCGTTGGGTGACAACTCCGAGCTGGCTGCTGCTGAGGAGCGCCGCATTGGGGACCGGATTGCCGCCAGCATTTACCGCGACCCGGACTACATAGACGACCCTGTTTTGTTCGATTATGTGCAAGGCATCTGGCAGCCCTTGATGGCGGCTGCGCGGGCGCGGGGTGATATCACGGCTGAGCTGGATGAGCGTTTTGCATGGGACGTATTTTTGATCCGTGACCGCAGCATCAATGCGTTTGCGCTGCCTGGTGGTTATCTGGGCGTGCATTTGGGGCTGATTGGGGTTGTCAGCAACCGCGATGAGCTGGCGGCCGTGCTGGGGCATGAGCTTAGCCATGTGTCGCAGCGGCACATTTCACGCCTGATCTCCCAGCAGGCGCGCCAGGCACCGTGGATGATTGGCGCCATGATTTTGGGCTTGCTGGCGGCCAGCAAAAACCCTCAGGCGGCCAATGCGGTGATTGCCGGCGGCCAGGCTGTGGCGGTCCAGTCGCAGCTCAACTTCTCGCGCGACATGGAACGCGAGGCTGACCGGGTCGGCACCGGCGTGATGCTTGATGCAGGCTTTGACGCACGCGGCGTGGTGGGTATGTTTGAAAAACTGCAGCAAGCGGCGCGTCTCAATGACAGCGGCGGCTTTGCCTATTTGCGAACCCACCCATTGAGCACTGAGCGCATCGGCGATGCGCAGGCGCGCCAGCAGTTGGCCGCGCCAATAGTGGCAGGCACAGCCATCGCCGGAGCTGAAACCGCTCAGCAGCTGGCATGGCAGCATGCCATGATGTCGGCCCGCGCGCGTGTACTGGGCGATCCTGGCGTGGATGTTCTGCGTGCCATGTCGTCCGAGGCGCAGCGCATCGCGGCTAATTCAAGTGCTGTCGGTGCTCCCCTGGATGCGCGTTCAGTCGGCGCGCTGTACGCTGGCGTGCTGGCGGCGCTGAAGTCGCGCGACTTCAAAACGTCGCAGGCCTATGCCGACAGGCTTCGTGCCGCTATGTCGAGTCAACCGCCCGATTCTCGGTTAAGCAAAACCCTGGAGCTTTTGCAACTTGAAATTGCGCTTGAGGCCGGCACCGTATTAGCTGGCACCGTACCTCCATACGCTGCGCAAGTTGACAGCAGCAAAACCAGCTCGCGCGCGGCGCTGTTGCTGCAATCAAGGGCGTTGCTGGCGGCGGGCAAAGCCAAAGATGTGGCCAGCCGCCTGAGCGCTTGGGTGGCTGATCACCCCAAAGACGCATCAGCCTGGCGCTTGCTCGCGGTGGCCTACGGCAATCAAAACCTGACCGCCAGAGCTATTCGCGCTGATGCTGAAGCGCAAGTGGCCCAGCTCGATTACCCAGCGGCCCTCGACAGACTGCGGGCTGCACAGGCCATGCTGCGCAGCAACCCGGCCAGTGGCGACTTCATGGATGCATCCATCATCGACACCCGGGCGCGCCAGGTTGAATCACTTGTCAAAGAGCAGGCGCTCCAAGACAAAACCGACCGCAAGTAGTCGCAGCAAGCGTTTGCAGCAACTCGGTGTCGATCAGTCAAAACCCACCAGCAAACCAGCTCCGGCAAAGGCCGCTGCATAGCCGGTGACGCGGTTGCTTTCCTGCTTTTGGTCAAGCGTGACGGGCTGCAAATCCTGCCCCAGCTTGGGCCGACGCGCATCCAGCACATGGCGGGCGCTGTACTGGTGCGTCAGAGCAGTTGTCAAATCGCACAAGCTTTGGCGGGGCGGCGCGACTTGCGTGATGACGGTATTCAGCGGCTGGGACTGGTTTTGCAGCAGCGGCATGACCCGCGCAAACACCTTGTCACCCCAACTGTCACGCCAGCCAGCGCGAGCGCTCTGCGTGACGAACCGGCTGATATGCCGCGTCACGCGCGGCGCGCAGCCGATCAGTACCCAGCGCGTCGGGTTGTGTGCCTGCGGGGGCAGCATAGGCTGCAGCAGCTTGATGGCGTAGTCAGCGTCGTCGATAAACACGATGATGGTTTCCATAAAACTCTCCTTTATTTACTAGTTAGACATTGGATAAAAATACTCACTCACTCGAAAACTATGACCGCATGGCCTCCCTGTCATGCGGATTTGATTTATGGCGGCGCGTGGCCCACAGCCCTGAGCCCAGCACCCCTGCAACGGCCAGCGCATAGGTGGCGTATTCAGCAATAGTTTGCAGCGTCTGCACAGACGGCAGGCTGCCAGGGCCGCCGTATACGGGGTCCAGCAGCGGCTCACTCACGATCATTTTGGCTGCAGTAAACGCCAGTACAGCCGATCCGATTTTAATGATGACCGGAAAGCGTTCCACGAGTTTGAGCACCAGCGTGCTGCCAAACACCACAATCGGTACGCTGATCAGCAGGCCAATGACGACCAGGTCAAACGCGCCTTGTGCCGCACCCGCCACACCCAGCACGTTGTCAATGCCCATCAGCGCATCGGCCACGACAATCGTTTTCATGGCGCCCATGAAGGTGGTGGCCACAGGGCCGCTATGTTCTGCGCCGCCCTGGTCTGCCAGCAGTTTGTAGGCAATCCACAACAAGCCCAGGCCGCCTACCAGCATCAAGCCTGGAATTTTGAGCAACCAGACCACGCCGACGGTCATTGTCGACCGCACAACGATGGCGCCTATCGTGCCCCAAGCAATAGCTTTTTTCTGTAAATGTGGTGGCAAATTGCGTGCTGCCAGCGCTATCACGATAGCGTTGTCGCCAGCCAGCACCAGATCAATCAACACGATGGCCAACAAGGCCGACCACCATGGGGAAGAAAACAATTCCATGACAAACACTCCGTTCAAGTCTGACTTTAAAAACCCGCAACTCGGATTCTTGAGGTCGATAAAACTGAACAGGGTTTTGTGAAGCTTGCCGATAAACACCTATGCGGTGAATTCAACCCTTCGACAAAAGCCTGTTCAGGCTTTTCATCGAAGGTCTGGCTCAACATACAGCAGCCTGTATGCCCAGCAAGCCGGAAGCGCATGTTGATACGCACTTCGTATTGACGACTTTGCTGTAGGGAGTTACTCCCCTTCTTGCATGCATTCTAGGGGCAGAGCCAAAAAAATTGCAAGCCCTGTTTTTGTAGGACTTCAACGTTAACTCAGCCAAACGAGGGTCAAACCTGACGAGAGAGGCAGTTTGCACACACTGTCAACGATAATTTGGCGCATCACCATGCCTGCCATTCACATCACCGACATCGAAGCGGCCATCAACTACTGGCGCGAACGCTCCCCTTCGCCCGACGGCATCACGCTGGCGCCCGAGCTGCGGGCGTTGGCCGAGGTGTATGCGTTGATGGTGTTTTACCGCGAAGATGAGGTCGGCGTGGCGGGTTTCCCGGCCAAGGCGATGGCTGCCTGGAAAGCCTGGTACGACACCACGGTCGACGCGCCCTGCATTGCGATTTGCTCGACCAGCCAGGGCGACGAAATATGCAAGGGTTGTGGGAGGACTTTTGAAGAGGTACAAAACTGGCCCGCCATGAACCTTTACGACAAGCGCAGCACCTGGCGGCGCATCACTGCCGAGGGCACAGCCTGGCGTTTTGGCCGTTATGCCGACAGGGCGCTTGAAAAGACAAAAAAAGTCTGAAAATAATTTATCTCCTTCCCCCGGCAGGGGAAGGGGTAAAAGGGAGGTGAGTAGATACGAATTTACGCGAGATATAAGCCCCAATCCCAATAAAAACGCGCGCAAGCAGCTCCTAAATAAATAGCAATATTTGACGCTTACTTACCCATCTGCGCTTTGAAAGCCGCGCAGTAATCTTTGTCAGGCAAAGTCGGGGTAGCCCACACGGCATCAAACGCATCGGCTTTGTCAGCCGCAGCCGCATCGCCCGCCCGCAAGCGTACCGCCTTGACTTTTAGTGTGGCGGGCAAATGCTGCGGCACGCCCAGCAGACGGTCGGCGTGGCCGCTGCCTGCCAGCAGCACCGCCACTTTGCCGGGCAGTGCCACTTCCTTCAGTGTCTCTGCCATCTCCATGTCTTTGGCAATCTGGATGCGCGTCATGGGGGTGATCTGGCTTTCGGGCAGCATGTTGCAGTGCCCAATACGAATTTGCTGCTGCTGCGCTTTAAGTGCCGCGCCTGGCAACTGGCCGTCGAGCGTGCTGTCGCTCATGCTGGTGCGCATGGATTCGCGTGGCAAGTTGGCACCCACTACCAGAACCCCGGCGCGCACAGCCGTCATCACGGCCGGGCCGTAGGCCTCCCATGGCCAGCTTTTGTCGTTCCATTTCAAGGCGTTTTTGGCTTGCTGTTCAGTCGAACTCGGGTGCAGCCTGGCGGTGCTAACGCCTGCATCGGCCATCTCCAGCGCTACCGCACCCAGCTGGCCGCGCTGAGCTAGCAGGGCAATGACTTGTTGGTGAATTTGCTGGTGCTCGCTGGCATCGTGCTGCTCGCCCAGCAGCAGCACGTCCATCGGCAGCAGCGCATCGAGGCGGGTGGTGGTGATGGCCTGTGCTTGCCCTGTCAGCGGTTGCAGCAAAGGTGCTTCAGGTTTGTTGGCGCAACTGCTTAAAAGCGTAAGCATTGCAAGGTAGATTAAGCAGCCCAAAAGGCGTGAGGTGTGTGAGTGTTGCATCCAACAATGCTACGCTTTTAGCGGCTTTTTTGTGTCGCCAGTTTTTTACCTACTGCAACAAAGTCAAGTACTCGGCCCGCTTGCCAGCCATCACCTTGAAGCTTTGCAGCAAGTGGGTGAATTCTGTATCGGTGATGCCATAAAGCTTTGCTACCAGCTTGTCGTTTTGTGCGCGCAGCGTGTCTTTGGCTTTGGCTGTTTGCGGCACCTCTTTGGGCTGCACGTTAAACAGCGGTGCCATTTCAGCAAAGTCATCCCATGAGGCGGCCAGACTTAACAGCAGCGCGTTTTTGGCGAGTTGGGCGTAGTCGGGATTGGCCAGTATTTCGGTGTCTGTGGGCTGCGGCATGGGCAGGCGGTAGAGGTAGGTTTGGCTGACGTTGATTTGAATCATCTGCCGCGCCAGCCAGTCAACCGGCACGCTGTTGAACCATGCCAGGGCAAACAGCAGGCGCAGTTGCGACACCACTTGCACGTTGACCTGCCCTTCTGAATTGAGCAAATAGTTTTTCGGCGTGTTGGCAAATATCGAATGTCCAGAGCCGCAATTCTTGGGGAATAAAGCAAAAATCAACGTGCGCTCGTTGGTGTCGCTGGCAACCGTGCGAAATCCCAGGCGCACAAACTCGCGGTCATAGCGAATCGCCTTCTCGTATTTAGCGACCTCTGCCTTGGGTACGCCTAAATCCTGCGCCATGCGGTGCAACTCTTTGCTATTCAGGCGTTCATCAAACGGTTTTGGGTCGAGCCAGTACTGAGCCTTGTCAAACTTGTGGCTGTATTGCCAGATCATTTTTCCTTCAAACAGCGGCATGCAGTCTGGCGTTTCTTTTTCAAGAAACAGGTCTTTGTCATCTGTCATGTGCAACTCGCGCCGGAAATCTAACCAGTTTTCAGACAAAGCTGGTAAGGACGCGTAACACTTTTTCAAGATTGCCAAATCCAAACCACTGTGTAGCTCCATGAATGCCCAATGTTGGGGTGAAAGAGTTTTGAGTGTTTCAACAGAATATGGAATATGGCGCGTGGCGTCGTCCAACTCAGCCGCATCAAGTACATAAAAAGCAGTATCGATGACCCCATCTTGCAGGGAAGAGGAAGGGCTGTTGACTATTTGCATCAGGGCAAATTTGTAGCGCGAATCCACATCAGGAAAAAGACCGTTGCGGTTTTCAAAACTATAGAAAAACGGCATTCGGCAGTGCGTGAAGATATGTCTGCGCAAAATCGTTGAGCCCTCCTCAAACATTAGCGCACTAGGCAACACGTAATTCAGGCTGCCGCCATTGGCCAGCAACCCCAGATTGCGCTCCACAAAAAGGCGAAACAAATTGCCGTCGCCTGCGCCCTTGTTGAGCGGCGAAGCAGCGGTGTAGTAATCATCGGCGACTTCCATCTCACGCTTGGCGGTTTTATAGGCCGCTGCAATGTGTTCGCTTTCAAGCAGGCGCTTTTGCACCGCGGCCTTCTCGGAATTCTTCAGGCTGCGGTAGTTGCTGTGGTACTGGGAAAAAAAGTCTGTATCGGCAAACTTGGTTTTGTCCCAGGGCGGGTTGCCCACAATGATGTCGAAGCCATTTTTGCCGCCCGCAAAGGCTTCGGGGAAGGCGACTTCGTAGTGAAAGAAGTGGTATTTTTCGGCGTAGTTTTCGATCTGCCGGAGCACCACCGTCTTGCTTTTGGTTTGGTCAAAAAGCTGGCTAATCAGGTCGGCCGTTTTGTCGAGTGCGCGTACCGCGTCGCCATCGCCTTCGGCCAGCAGGGCGCGGCGGGTGCAGACAAAGCTCAGCGCGCGTGACAGCAGACTGAGCTTGGGTGCTATCTTGTCTTTCCACAGCGCTTTTGATTCCTCTACCTCGGCGGCGGTGGTGTCGCGCATCGCGTCAAGCTCATGCATCACGCTGCGCAAGTCGTCAAACCGGGCGCTCAAGGATTCAACAAATAAATCGTTCTGGCCGACTTCAACGGTGTTGTAGTTGATAAAGTCTTTAACGCTGGCACCCATGAGTGCATTGCCGTGCTGCACATGGTGCTCAATAAAAGACAGCGGCGTGCCAAAGATAAAACTGTCCATCCACAGCGACAGCCGCGCCAGCTCAACGGCAAAGGGGTTCAAGTCCACACCAAAAATACAGCGCTTGAGCAAGGCGCGTTTGAGAATTTGCGCGTCTTCGGGAACGTAGTCCAGGTTTAAAAACTTCAGCTGTTCAGTGATCTTGCTGCTTTCGTCATTCACCAATTTTTGCAAGTCAGCATCTGTCTCTAGCCGGGCCAAAGCCAGGTCGGTCAGGTAGCCAAGTGCTTCGACCAAAAAGTGGCCGCTACCGCACGCGTTGTCCAGGATTTTGAGATCCATAAACGCCTTGCCAGCGGCAGCTTCAGGCGCGCTGGCAATGGCGTGGTCAACGCTGGCTTTAACCAGCCGCTGCGACAAGGTCGATGGGGTGTAGTAGCTGGCCGTGGCTTTGCGCGAGTTGCTGGCGCTTTTCAGGTACACCTCGCCTTTTTTAACGCTGATTTCACGCCAGGCCCTGAATCCCTTTTCTTTGCGGAGGATGGTCTGGTCATAGTCGCCAAAGTAAGCTTCAACCGTTTTACCTTTGGTGGCGGTGCTTTCATACTCCAGGTACACGGCGGTTTCTAGCGCACGCTCAAAGCGAAACTCCAGCAGGCCTTCATAAATGCGCCCCAGGTGGGTGACGCTCATGTTTTTAAAGTCACGCCGGGTGTCAAACAGTGTGATGCCGCGACTGGTTTTGTACAGCAGCTTTTCCAGCAATTGGCACAGCGTGGCGTTGTCAAAAATCTTGGATTGGAGCAGCAAGGGTGCGCGTGCCGGGTCAAATAAGCCGCCGTTAAACAGCGGGATGTCGATGTCTCCTGCGCCTTCATCGAGCATTTCAAACAGCTGCTTGAGCGCGTAAACGCCGTCATGCAGCTTGTCCTCTGTAGCAGGTTTGTCTGCAAGGTCCTGAAAAATCCGAGCCAAGCTGTAGCGCTGATAAAACGGGTGCTTGCTGAGCAGCAGACGGTTTTTATCTTCAAAGTAAACCACGAACAGCAGCCGAAACAGCAGCACCACACTGTTTTCATAAACGCTTGCCAGGCTGGCTTTGGAGTTGGCCTTGTGAATCGCCTTGCCCATGATCTCAAACAGTGAGTCTTCACCCGCGTAGCCGTAAATCACCGCTTTGAGGTTTTCCTCAACCGCCAGCGTGAAGTCGCTTGACTCGGCGATCGCCTGCACTATGGCGCTGGTCTGGCCTGCTTCTCCGGGCTGCCGATAAGTGTCGCGGCCAAAAAAGAAAGCGAACAGGCCAAGGCCTTCAGCTTTTTCGTCTGCATCATTCAGTGCCAGAAGACGCTCAAGATCAAACTCAATGAAGGTTTTTTTTGCAGTTATCTTGTCGGTGTCGTAGACGCGCCAAATGCGGCCATTGGTTAAAAACCCGAAACGCACACGCAGCGTGCTGAGGTAGTCCTGCAACTGGTGGTGTGGGTTGTTTTCACGATCCGCCTTGCCCGTGTCCAGTGTTTTGTCCCAGGCTTTGGATTCGCATATGGCGGTAACGACGCTGTGATCCCGGCTGGTGATCAACGTGGTTTCAAATTCTGGCTGTAAAAGCAGGCAGTAGTCTGGTTTGGCAAATTTGCCTTGAACGGTGAGGCCTACCTGGTAGGCTTTTGCCCAGCCTAATTGAGCCAACAGCGGCCCAATAAATTTTTCTTCGAGCTGGGCCTCGTTGCGAACGGCTAATTTGGTAGCATCAAAATTCTGCATGAGCCACGCCGGCAGGTCACACGGAATCGGCTTGGTTCGCAACTCGCTCGCTTTTTGCTTGATGAAGCCGTCATCAAGCAGCGTATTGGTGTAGTAGGTTTGGGGAAATAAGTCTTGGGCCATTGTGTCTGTGCTGGTGTATTGCAAGTATCGCACTGGACAATCTTGAATAATGCCCTTTTCCTTTGACCTATCAGCTCTCTGCCGCATTGGCCTGCGTACAACTGGGCACGCTCCTACCGTGGATGATAGGTCTGCTACTGACCACTGCTGTGTTTCTTGTCCGTCAATCCCTTTTAAACAAGCCCCATTGCACTGGCACAGTGTGCTGGGCGGTGACGTTATTGAGGGTGTTTTAGTACTTTGGCTCAGCCAATATGAGGACAATTTGCTCTTTTATTTATAGCAATTTAATGGATTATCTATATTGGCTACACTAAGTATATACATTAGATAAGGAAACAACATGACCGAAACCCTTGCACATCGACAAGCCAGCATCCTCAAATGGGGCAACAGTCAAGGCGTGCGACTGACGTCTGACATGTTGCGCCAAGCGCAGCTACAAGTCGCTGATCCGGTACATATTTTTCATGAAAAAGGCCGGATCGTGATTGAGGCTGTCAAACCCAAATTGAGCTTGAAGAAGCTACTAGCCCAGATGCAAGACAACGACGGTCTTGGCTTGGTGGACTACGGCCCAAGCGTTGGGCGCGAGCTGCCATGACTGTGACGCAAAGCTTATGGGTGCCCGGGCTGGGGGAGATTATTTGGCTGAACTTTACCCCACAGGCAGGTAAGAAAATGGCTGGGCAACATCCGTTCTTGGTGTTGTCTCCAAAGCAGTTCAATGTCAAAACCAAAACCGTGATGGGGTTGGCCATGACAAGCCAGCACCATGGCGACCCGAAAGCCAGGGGGTTTAATCCGTTTCAGTTGGAGAACCCCACAACTAAAGCGCAAAAGAGTTTTATTAATGCCAATCAGGTGTCTACATTTGACTGGGAAGCCCGTGGCGCGCGACCACATCCTTGGGGCAAAGTCAGTTCATCTGTGTTGAAAAACGCAAAAGAGCATTTGAATGCGATTTTGGATTTGGGGTGACGTTCAGGTGCTTGGATTCAAGCACGAAGCCCTTCCCTCAAACCCATACCCCCCCCTAAACTCGTCCCTCTTCTACAGCATGACAAGCCACCTTCACGCCATGCAGCGTCTTCAAAACCGGCCGCTCGGTGCGGCAGCGGTCGTTGGCGTGCGGGCAGCGGGGGTTGAAGGCGCAACCTGCGGGTGGGTTGAGCGGATTCGGCACTTCGCCTTGCACGGCGGTGCGTGCGCGGCCGGTCTCAATCATTTTCGGGATGGCATCTAACAGCATCCGCGTGTACGGATGCCGCGGTGTAGCAAACAGCGATTGTTTATTGGCAAGTTCGACCAGGCGGCCCAGGTACATCACGCCGACCGTGTCGCTGACGTGGCGAACGACGGCCAGGTTGTGGCTGATAAAAAGATAAGTTAGCCCGCGCTTTTTTTGCAGGTCCTTCATGATGTTCAGCACCTGCGCCTGCACGCTCACGTCCAGTGCGCTGGTCGGCTCGTCGCAGACCAAAAACTCGGGGTTGGTGGCCAGTGCGCGCGCAATTGAAATACGCTGGCGCTGCCCGCCAGAAAACTGGTGCGGGTACTTGGGGCCATCTAGCGGGCTCAGGCCCACAGACTTGAGCAGATCACCAACTTTGGCTTTCAGCTCTGCCTTGTCTGTCATGATGCCGTGCTCTTTGAGGGGCTCGCCAATGATGTCTTCGACAATCCAGCGCGGGTTAAGCGACGCGTACGGGTCCTGGAAAATCATCTGTATTCGTTGCCGCAGCTTCAAGCCTTCACCCTGTTTATGGCTTTTGTAGGTGGCGTGTGCGTCCATGCCGTCAAACGTCATGTTGCCACGCGTCGGCTGGTACAGGCCCACCATCAGCTTGGCCACGGTACTTTTGCCGCAACCGGACTCACCGACAAGTGCCAGGGTTTTGCCTTTTTCAATTTCAAAGCTCACGCCATCAACCGCGTGCAAAAAGAGTTTCGGCTGGCGCTCGATCACGCGGGTCAACAGGCTGGGCGAGACATCAAACGTCATCGCCAGGTCATGAACCGCGACCAGCGGCTTCACCGCAGGCTTATCGAGGGTGGTCATACGCTTGACTCCACCAGCCAGCAGGCGGCGCGGGTGGCACCGGCGTTGGCCAGCACCGGGCGCTCAACCTTGCAACGGTCAAACACTTTGGGGCAGCGCGGGTTGA
>JAYVPR010000299.1:0-5648 GCA_043757245.1 Polaromonas sp.
GCAAACACGGCGTATTCGCGCGGACGCAGGCCCTGGGCCTTCACGGTTTCGCGGGTTGCGCCTAAGTCAACCGAGAGCTGGGGCTGGTCTTGCTCTACACCTGCCTCCCCACTCAGCGCCGAATAAAACGCCACCATAGGCGGTTTGTTTTTTGGGTTTTTAAGCCGATGCGTGAGCAAACCGATGCGCGCTTCACCGAAGTAACCGATGCGCTGCGGGATGCTGGCGAGAAAAGGCAGCAGAGCACTCTTGAGCGAGTTGGGCAGCACATAGGCTTTGTCAAACTGGCCTTCCAGTCGCCTGGCAATGGCCCGCCGCTCTCTGAACTGCAAACCACCATGCGCAAACGGGAATTCAATGACGTCAGTCACCTGCGGCATCGCCCGATAAACCGGCGCCACCCAAGGCAAAGCACCCACCGTCAACCGCTCCCCTCTAACCGCCAGGCGGCGCAGTAGCGGCTCGGTCATGACAGCATCGCCAATCCACTGCGGGGCAATAATCAATGACTCTCCCGCGATGGCCGCTGGAATTGTGCCGCGCACCACTAAAGCCCCTTAATTGGGGTCAGACTCCAATTAAATCGCAAAATCATTAATGATGACCGCCGACATGCTCACCCGCTTTGAGCGCATACACCGTGCCGCAATACGGGCACTTGGCGCTGCCTGTGCGGGCCACATCCAGATAGACCTTGGGGTGGCTGCTGTAGATTTGCATGTGCGCTTTGGCGCTGGGGCAGTAGACGCCGCCCTGGGCGTTCAGCTCTGACGCCAGCAGCTCGATGTTTGAGGAGCTAGTCATCGCATCAAACCTTGGCCAGCCACGATGCGTATTTCGGGTTGCGACCGTTCACGATGTCAAAAAACGCGGCCTGAATCTTCTCGGTAATGGGGCCGCGTGAACCTCCGTCACCTCGGTTACCAATCTCAACCCGATCAAGTTCCCGAATCGGTGTGACCTCAGCTGCCGTGCCTGAGAAAAATGCTTCGTCGGCGATGTAGATTTCATCGCGTGTGATGGCTTTTTCTTTGAGCTCAATGCCCAAATCCTTGCAGATGGCAAAAATCGTGTTGCGCGTGATGCCGTTCAATGCACCTGCGCTTGAATCGGGCGTATAAACCACGCCTTTGCGCACCACAAACACGTTTTCGCCAGCGCCTTCAGACACAAAGCCCTGCGGGTCGAGCAGCAGCGCTTCGTCGTAGCCTTCGTCTGTGGCTTCCATGTTGGCCAGAATCGAGTTGGTGTAGTTGCTCACCGCCTTGGCGTGAATCATGGTGATGTTGACGTGGTGACGGGTGAAGCTCGATGTTTTCACGCGGATGCCGCGCTTTAAACCGTCGTCACCCAAATACGCGCCCCACGGCCAGGCGGCGATCATCAAATGAATTTTGTTGCCTTTGGGAGACACGCCCAGTTTTTCAGAACCAATCCAGGTCAGCGGGCGAATGTAGCAGCTGGGCAATTTGTTTTCTCGCACCACGGCCAGGGTGGCTTGCATGACCTCTTCCTGCGTAAAGGGAATCTTCATGCGCAAAATTTTGGCGCTGTTGAAGAGCCGCTCGGTGTGCTCTTCAAGCCTGAAGATGCCGGTGTTGCCGTCTTCGAGTTTGTAAGCGCGCACGCCTTCAAAAGCGCCACAGCCGTAATGCAGCGTATGCGTCAAGACATGGATTTTGGCGTCACGCCATTCCACCATCTGGCCGTCCATCCAGATTTTGCCGTCACGGTCTTCCATTGAGGGGGCTGCTTGAGACATGTCTTTTCTAATCCTGTGGTGAATGTGGATAGGTAGGGTTGTAGGGTCTGACCTTTACGGCAACGACCGCAGGCCTTACAACGCAAGCTAGGCGTCGCTTACAACCGTGAACAGATGATTTTAATGCCGGATGGCGGGGCTCCTGGCCGCGGAATTATTCGTCACTTACAGCGCTGATCTGCACCCCCAGCCCGACCTTCAGCACTGCGATTGTTTCGGGCTAGGTCAACCCTCTCACCCTGCGGTGAATTTGCCGTTAAGCAGCTTTTTTAAGTATTTACCCTAATTTAGACGAATTTGTGATTTTTCACACAAAATAACAATTGATTAAATTGATAAATTAAAGATAATAAGTTTCAATAAGTGACAAAAATACGGTTTTGATACATTTACTTCGATGAATCTTAGTTTGAGCCGCATTAGATGTATCAAGTTCTAAGCCCTAGCGCCGCGCCACGCGGTACTGGGCATCAAGCGGGTCCGCCGCGCATTCAAAGCGCAGCGGCGGCAGACGGTGGCGTTAAGTTGGGGCGATTTTGCTCCGGTTTTTTTACCCAGGAGTTTGATATGAACACGACAAAATTGACCAAACTAGCGCTAGCCGTGGGTTCCATGGCAATAGCGGCTGGGGCGATGGCGACCGATAGCGGCTCGGGCTCGATTAACGTTACCGCGAGCATAGCTCCCGAGTGCGCGGTGGGAAACACAACAGCAATGCTTTTCGGCTCCATGACCATGCTTTCGGCCACGGGAGCACGAACCACGTCCAACCGTACAAGCATTGGTGGGACTTTTGACACCATCTGCACCAACGGTACCAGCACGCCCAAGCTAAGATTTACTTCCCCCAACGCTGCCGGCAACAGTTTTCGCCTGGTTGGCGCCGATGGAAGTACTTATATCCGTTATACCCTCGAAGAATCGGGCGGGGGCAATGCAATCAGTCCCGGCAACGACGCAACCTTTACCGGGTTGGCAGCGGATGGCTCAACCAAGTCGCTGAAAATTATAGGAACTATTACAGCTGACGCAAAGCACGGAAAGTCTGTCCAGACCTATTCAGACACAATCTACATCACCAGCAGCTACACCCCCTGATGAAGCTGTAGTTGGTTAATATCCGGAAAGTCTCAAATGACAATTTACCGCAAACTCGGTACGCCCCGCGTCTGGGCAGCTTTGGGAGCAAGCGTCATCATGAGTACCGCCGCGCTTTCGCAAGTACTGGTCAATCCGGTCGTGATCGAATTCGATGCCAAGCAGCGCGCAGCAACAGTAAAAATATCATTGAGCGACACAGCAAAAGCGCCAATACGCCTGCAGGCAGAACTGATGCGCTGGGAACAGAACCTTCAAGGTGAAGACCTTGTGTCTCCGAGCAATGATCTGCTGGTCACCCCCCCTATTGCTGATCTACAGCCAGGCGAAACGCAACTCTTTCGTGTCGCGTTTCGGGGCGCCCGCTCGTTACCTAAAGAAATCGCCTATCGATTGATTCTGGAGGACATCGCCGAGCCCAGCTTGGCTGTGTCGGAAAACACACCGCAAGGAGGCGTCGCGATAAATTTCCGGATGAGCTACGACCTGCCAGTCATGGTGGCACCATCTGGAAAAATAACGACCGTGCTGCGCTGGAAACCTTGCCCTGCGGAAACCTTGACTGCGCGCCCTGCCGTAGTCGAAGCCTGCATTCGTTTGAACAACGCCGGTAACCGCCGCGTCAAAGTGCAAACCTTGACGCTGGCCGGCGACGACTGGCAGCAATCGCTGCCCCTGAAAGATGGCGTCAACGTCCTGGCGGGTGCAGAGCGCGAATGGCGCATACCGCTACAGCCAAGCCAGACCGGCGTGTTGCGCCGCGTACAGGTGCAGACCGTACGCGGCGAAACCCTGCAGGCTGAGGCGGGCGGATTTTGAGCCTGAGTTGGCTGCGCGCACGTCCCTGGGTCAGAGGTTCCATACATTAAGTCCCGAATGACGAAGTCCCGAAGACCTCCTCACCGCCCCCCGCGCCTGGTATGGGCGGCGAATGCACAGCGAAAGGCTCAGCCACGGCCACTCTGCCTCGCGCTCGCCATATTGGGGCTGGTGGCATGGCCGCAGGCTGGCAGTGCAGAAGGCCAGCCGCAACCCAAGGTGTTACTGCGGGACTTGGTGGTCAACGGACAGCGCCAACCCGAAGTGGCCCGTGCCGAACTGCAGACGGACGGCGACTTGCGGTTGGTCGCCAGCAACTGGAGCGATGCCAGCCGCGTCAGACTCCCGCGCGCTGCAGATGGCGCGCCGCAACCCGAAAGTCTGCCACTGGACAAGCTTATCAATGGCCAGCGCCAGCCCGAAGTGGCTCGCACCGAGCAATGGATCGACAGCACCTTGTTGCTGGCCGCCAGCACCTGGAGCGGTGCGCGGCTGGCCAGGCCGCCGACCAGCGGTGCCAGCCGGAGCAGGTCCCAACTCATCGCGGAAGGCCTGCCACAACCTGAAGTGTTGCTGCTAGACGTTATCGTCAACGGCCAGAGCCAGCCAGAAGTGGCTCGCGCCGAACAATGGCCAGACGGCTCTTTGTTGGTAGCCGCCAGCACCTGGAACGATGCGCGGCTAGCACCGCTGGCGCAGAGGCGCACGATGAGCGACGGTTCGGCGGGCTATGCGTTGGATGCCGTCGTCGGTGCCACCTACCGCATCAACCGCCAGAACCTGAGCCTGGAAATCAACGCGCCGGCCACCGCCTTTGTGAGCTCGACCTTGGGGCTGCAAGCCAAGACCGAAGCCGTGCCACTACGCCCGCAACCTGGCGTGTTGCTGAACTACGATGTTTCAGCGCAGCGCTCCGCCGGTGGAGGCCCGATCATTGGCGGAGCCGCCCTGGAGGCTGTCGCCTTCACTGGCGTCGGCAACTTTGTCAACTCGGCGCTGGTGCGCGATGACGGCAAGACGCGCGCCTTCGAGCGGCTAGACAGCTTCTGGCGCTACGACATGCCGGAGCGCCTGGAAACCCTGGTGGTGGGCGACACGGTGGGCACGGGCGGTGGATGGAGCCGGCCGGCGCGCTACGGCGGCATACGCTGGGGCCGCGACTTTCGCATGCGCCCAGGGTTTGTCACGCTGCCGCAGCTCTCCCTGAGCGGCGAGGCGGCGCTGCCTTCGACCGTGGAAGTGCTGGTGAACAATGCGCGCCGCATCAGCCAGACCGTGCCGCCCGGACCCTTTGAGCTAACTAACGTGCCAGTTGTCACTGGAGCGGGCGAGCTGAACCTGGTGGTGCGCGACCTACTGGGGCGTGAAACGGTGGTCCGGCAAAGTTATTACGCTTCGCCCCGCCTGCTGGCGCAAGGGCTGACGGATTTTTCGATAGAGGCCGGGCGGCTGCGCTTGGGCTACGGCGGGGACAGCCACTACGGCAGCGCCTTCGGTGCCGTCACCTGGCGGCAGGGGCTGAGCAACAGCCTGACCGGCGAAGCTAGAGCGGAGGTGCAGGCCGACCGACGCGCCGCCGGCGTGGAACTTGTAGGCCTGCTGGGCCAATGGGGCGTGGGCCGCATGGTGCTGGCAGCCTCCAGCGGTAATACTCAGGGGCCCCACGAACAGGGACAGTTGGTGCAGTTGGGCGCTGAACGCAGCACACCGGCCGGGGGCGGCGCGGTACAGTACGAATACGCCAGCCGGGGCTTTGCGCCCTTTGGCGAAGGCGTGGGCGCCACAGCCATAGCACAGCGAGCACGTGAGCGCTTACTGGCGAGCATTGGCGGAACCTTGTGGGGGCGGGTCAACGGCGGCCTTAGCTACGTGAGCCAGAGCCGATGGGACGGAGACCAGGTGCGGTCGCTGGGCCTCTCGGCCAGCACGCCAGTGGGAAAGGGCGCTAGCCTGAGTCTTTCGCTCAACA
>JAYVPR010000300.1:0-5617 GCA_043757245.1 Polaromonas sp.
TGAGAAAAATGGCTCAAAATTTGGCGCAGCGCAAACAAAAATATAGGTGCTACGCCAACGTCACATTAAAACTTGATTTGATCCGCGTTTCCCTAGGCATAAAACTGGCATTCACCCCTGCCGGGATCGTGATTGCACTGATATTTATCGGCTTGCCATTTGTCGTGCGCACGGTACAACCAGTTCTGGAGGACGCGGAAAAAGAACTCGAAGAAGCCGCCGCCTGCCTCGGCGCGACGCGCTGGAAAATCTTTAGCCGGGTCATTTTTCCATCGATTGCACCCGCACTGCTGACCGGGTTTGCCATGGCATTTGCCCGCGCCATTGGCGAGTACGGTTCAGTGATCTTCATTGCAGGAAACATACCCATGGTGTCTGAAATAACGCCGCTCATCATCATCGGGAAGCTGGAGCAGTACGACTATGCCGGCGCTGCAGCCGTGGCGATGGTGATGCTGGCCATCTCGTTTGTTCTGCTGCTGGTCATCAATGGCCTGCAATCCTGGCAGCGGCTGCGCTCGGGGGCGAAAACATGAACGCGTCTCTTCATACCAGCCCGCCAGGGCAGGCGGCGCATCGCATCAAGGCAGGCACTGCAGAGCCCGCATGGGTACGCAGGATTTTGATTGGGACAGCACTGGCATTCATGTTGTTGTTTCTGGTTTTGCCGCTGGCAGCCGTATTTACCGAAGCACTGCGCAAAGGACTTGGGGCTTACCTTGAAGCGCTCCAGGAGCCAGATGCCTGGTCGGCCATCAGGCTGACCTTGCTCACTGCTGCGATTGCCGTACCCTTAAACCTGGTGTTTGGCGTGGCGGCAGCATGGGCGATTGCCAAGTATGAATTTCGAGGCAAGGCTTTTCTGACCACATTAATAGACTTGCCTTTTTCTGTGTCGCCTGTGGTCGCAGGGTTGATATATGTGCTGGTGTTTGGCGCGCAGGGCTGGCTGGGCCCGTGGTTGCTGGCGCATGATATTCGCATCATTTTTGCCGTCCCCGGCATTATTTTGGCGACGGTTTTTGTGACCTTTCCCTTCATTGCCAGAGAGCTGATTCCGCTGATGCAGGCACAAGGCAATGACGAAGAGCAGGCCGCCATCGTGTTGGGCGCAACCGGCTGGCAGACGTTTTGGTACGTGACCCTGCCCAACATCAAGTGGGGGCTCATCTACGGCGTGATTTTGTGCAATGCACGTGCCATGGGCGAGTTCGGGGCGGTGTCTGTGGTGTCTGGCCATATTCGCGGGCAGACCAATACACTGCCGCTGCATGTAGAAATTTTGTACAACGAATACCAGTCAACGGCAGCCTTTGCCACGGCTTCACTGCTGGCTATATTGGCGCTCGTCACCCTGTTGATCAAATCGGTAGCGCAGTGGCGGCAGGAGCGGAGCCTGAGAACAGTGGCTGCACTGCCAGCAGAACGTCCGAGGGAGCGCCCAGTCGGACGCCCAACCCATCCACCCACATGAAGGCAGAACCATGAGCATAGACATTCGTAACGTGGCCAAGCAGTTTGGCAACTTCCAGGCGCTGCGTGATGTCAGCCTGAACATTCAATCGGGCGAACTCGTCGCACTGCTGGGCCCTTCAGGTTGCGGCAAAACCACCCTGCTGCGGATCATTGCAGGGCTGGAGACACCGGACAGTGGCAGCATCTTGTTCAGCGGCGAAGACACTACAGATGTTCACGTGCGGGAGCGCCAGGTCGGTTTTGTGTTTCAACACTACGCGCTTTTTCGGCACATGACGGTGTTTGAGAACATCGCCTTCGGGCTGCGTATCAAGCCGCGCAGCCAGCGCCCACCTGAAGCGGTTATCAAGCAAAAAGTCATGGCGCTTTTGACCCTGGTACAACTGGACTGGCTAGCCGATCGTTACCCGTCTCAGCTGTCTGGCGGTCAGCGCCAACGCATAGCGTTGGCCCGCGCCCTGGCGGTAGAGCCCAAGGTGTTGCTGCTGGACGAGCCCTTCGGCGCGCTAGATGCCAAAGTACGCAAAGAGCTGCGCCGCTGGCTGCGTCGCCTGCATGATGACCTGCATGTGACGAGTATTTTTGTAACCCACGACCAGGAAGAGGCACTGGAGGTCTCTGACCGCGTGGTGCTGATGAACCACGGCGCGGTCGAACAAGTGGGCTCGCCGCAAGAGGTATGGATGCACCCGGCCAGCCCGTTTGTGTATGGGTTTCTCGGCGACGCGAACCAGTTTCATGCCCGCGCCCACCAGGGGCAGGTGCATATCGGGCACGGCGAGAACGATATCCGCCTGGACGCGCCGGAACACCGCCACGCCAACCACAGCCCAGCCCTTGCTTACGTACGGCCGCATGAGCTGGACGTGCATCGCTACGTTGCTGGTAGCGGTGGCACAGGCGATGGCTTAAAAGGAATAACCGCGAAATTTGAGCGCGCCATGGTGATGGGCCCCATCGCGCGGCTTGAGCTGATCGCGGATGGTGATGCCATCAACACCACCAGCGAGATGATCGAAGCCCACATCTCCTCGGAGCACTTTGACCGCTTGCGCCTCCACAAAGGTGAGCGTTTGATACTGAGGCCAAGAGCTGCTCGCGCCTTTGTCAGCGATCAAACTGCTCCGCAAAACATCAGGTTGTAGCGCGAGCTCTCGGGAAATCAGGGCTGCGACCGAGGGGCCAGCGTGGTTTCTAAGGCCGTGTGACCTCAACGTAACTGGCGGTCAAATTCCCAGACAAAACCCGCCGTCCACAAACTCACATCGCTCGCATTCAGGCTGCCCTGTGTGCTAAGCAAAAACCGCTTGCTGTTGTAAAGTTGTATGACAAACAAATAAGATCCCATGACCACACGTTTTATATCACTTACACCAGGTGTTGCGCTGTCTGACCAGGTAGCCAGCGCAATCAGCGCAGAAATCCATGCGTCAAGGCTGGTCGAGGGCGACAAGTTGCCTACCGAGGCGATGCTGGTTAAACAGTTTGGCGTCAGCCGCACCGTGGTGCGTGAGGCGGTGTCCCGGCTGAAGTCACTCGGGCTGGTAGAGTCACGCCAAGGCAGTGGTGCTTTTGTCAAGACTGCCGGATTTTCACCGCTTCAGTTTGATGCGAGCCTGGCAGCGTCCAGGCACGCGGTGATTCAAATGGTTGAAGTGCGGCGAGCGCTTGAGGCTGAAGTTGCAGCCTTGGCTGCCGAGCGGCGCAACCGCACAGACATCCAGTGCATCCAGCGCGCGGCCGACGCGCTTGAGCATGCCGTCAAGTCTGGTGGCGATGGGGTGGATGAGGATGTGGCGCTGCACCGCGCCATTGCCGATGCTGCGCAAAACCAGTTCCTCATCAGCACGCTGGACTACCTGCGCCAGTTCTTGCACGGTGCCACACGGGTGACCCGCGCCAACGAGGCACGCCGCGCTGACTTTGCACGCCAGGTGCAAGCTGAGCACGAGGCCATCGTCAACGCCATCGTGGCGGGCGATGCCGTAAAAGCGCGCAAGGCCGCAGCACGCCACATGGACAACGCCATCAAACGCATTGAGCAGGCTGACCCTGCCTTCTGGGAGCAAGAAGGTGTCAAACTAGCTAGTCCGCTGGTCAGCGGCAGCGCGAGAAGGACTATTGCTCCGGCCCGATGACGTATTGAGTTTCCGTTCGGGCTGAGCCTGTCGAAGCCTAGCTAGCACACGGGAAACCCTTCGACCAAGCTCAGGGCGAACGGATAAAGGAATTCAGACTCCACAAGGCCGGATCAATAAGCGCGTCACCGGCTGAATCACCGCACCGCCTGCTGTGCGGGAAAACCCGAGAGATCCCGCATTTATTTGTATGATAACCTGACAAATTTAGACCAAAATATGCCAACAATCAACACTTTTCAACGTCGCCAGCTTCGCAAAGATCACTCTCGGCTGAAAGCACAAACATGAGCAAAACAGTTGGCCTGATTGGTTTGGGCGCCATGGGCAGCGGGATGGCGCAGTCGCTGCGCCGGGCGGGGCACGCGCCCTTTGTGTTTGACGTGCGCAGTGAAATCGCGGAGGCGTTTGCCGCCAACGGCGGCGTGGCGTGTGCGTCACCCGCTGAGTTAGCGCGCCAATGCTCGGTGGTGGTATCTGTCGTCGTCAACGCAGCGCAGACCGAAAGCGTTTTGTTTGGCGACCAGGGCTGCGCCAGTGCCATACAGCCCGGTAGCGTTTTTGTCATGTGCTCCACGGTAGACCCCAACTGGTCCATCGCGCTTGAAGCGCGCCTGGCAGCCCTTGGCATTTTGTACATTGACGCGCCCATTTCAGGCGGCGCAGCGCGCGCGGCGAGTGGCGAGATGACCATGATGAGCGCCGGCAAACCCGAAGCCTATGCCGTAGCTGAGCCTTTTTTGCGCGCCATGGCGGCGACGCTCTACAAGCTGGACGACAAGGCAGGCGCGGGCAGCAAAGTCAAGGTCATCAACCAACTGCTGGCAGGCGTACACATAGCCGCCGCCGCTGAAGCGATGGCGCTGGGCTTGCGTGAAGGCGTTGACGCAGCCGCGCTGTACGAGGTCATCACCCACAGCGCGGGCAACAGCTGGATGTTTGAAAACCGCATGGCGCATGTGCTGGCAGCAGACTACACACCGCTGTCCAGCGTCGATATTTTTGTCAAGGACTTGGGGCTGGTACTGGACATGGCGCGCGCCAGCAAGTTCCCGCTACCGCTATCGTCTACAGCACACCAGATGTTCATGCAGGCCTCGACGGCAGGCTTTGCAAAGGAAGACGACAGCGCCGTGATCAAGATTTTTCCGGGCATTGAATTACCCAAGAAGGCATAGTTCAGCCATGAGCAAAATCCTCCTGGGCTGTATTGCCGACGACTTCACAGGTGCCAGCGACCTGGCCAACAATCTGGTGCGTGCCGGCATGCGCGTGGTTCAAACGATAGGCGTGCCCGCCTCCCCGTTAAGCGCGGAGGTTGATGCCGTGGTAGTAGCGCTCAAGTCCCGCTCCATTGCGCCGCAAGAAGCGATTGCTCAATCACTGGCGGCGCTGGCCTGGCTGCAAGCCCAGGGCGCAAGCCAGATTTATTTCAAATATTGCTCCACCTTTGACAGCACAGCCGAAGGCAACATTGGCCCCGTCACAGAAGCGTTGATGGATGCACTGGGCACTGACTTCACCATTGCCACACCCGCCTTTCCAGACAACAACCGCACCGTTTTCAAAGGCTATTTGTTTGCGGGCGACACGCTGCTCAATGAAAGCGGTATGCAAAACCACCCGCTCACACCCATGACGGACGCCAACCTCGTGCGCGTGCTGCAAGCTCAAACCAAGCGCGCGGTGGGGCTGGTCGATTACACCGTGGTGGCAAAAGGTGCACAGGGCGTGGAACAGCGTATACAAGAGCTCAAGGCAGCAGGCATTGGTATTGCGATTGTGGACGCCATCAGCAACGATGATTTGATGCGGCTGGGCCCAGCGCTCAAGGGCATGCCGCTGGTAACGGCGGGCTCAGGCGTGGCCATTGGCTTGCCGCAAAACTTCGGCATTGCCCCATCCGCGCAATCCAGCCTATTGCCGCCGCCCACCGGCCTGCAAGCCGTGGTGTCGGGCAGCTGCTCACTGGCCACCAACGCGCAGGTGTTGGCGTTCATCAA
>JAYVPR010000301.1:0-5571 GCA_043757245.1 Polaromonas sp.
AGGCGATTGAGAAAAATGGCTCAAAATTTGGCGCAGCGCAAACAAAAATATATGTGCCACGCCAACGTCACATTAAAACTTGATTTGATCCGCGTTTCCTTAGCGCAAAGATCAGGCGAAGTTGGCCTCAGCGAAGCTCCAGTTCACCAGGTTTGCCAAAAAGGTTTCTACAAACTTTGGACGCGCATTGCGATAGTCAATGTAGTAGGCGTGCTCCCATACATCAACGGTCATCAGCGCCTTGTCCGCTGTGGTTAGCGGTGTGCCCGCCGGACCAGTATTGACGATGTCAACAGAGCCATCTGCTTTTTTAACCAGCCACGTCCAGCCAGAACCAAAGTTGCCGACTGCTGACTTGACAAACGCTTCTTTGAAAGCTGCGTAGGAACCAAACTTGGCGTTGATGGCTGTAGCCAGAGCGCCTGAAGGCTCGCCGCCGCCGGCGGGCTTCATACAGCTCCAGAAAAATGTGTGGTTCCAGACTTGTGCCGCATTGTTGTACACGCCGCCGCTTGATTTTTTGACAATTTCTTCCAGCGTCATGGCTTCAAACTCAGTGCCTTTTTGCAGGTTGTTGAGGTTCACGACATAAGCATTGTGGTGTTTGCCATGGTGGTACTCAAACGCTTCTTGGCTATAGTTGGGTGCCAGCGCATCGATGGCGTAAGGCAGTGGGGGCAATTGGTGTTCCATTGGGTTTCCTTGTGAGGTGATTTGTGAAGTGGCGTGGGTTAAATAAAAAAAGCTTAACAGACGAATTGTAAAAACTAAATCAGACGAGGGCTTGAAACTGTCAAATCGACCTCTCCATCCATAAGGGTTGCGCGCAGTGCCTGACCTGCATGGGTTTGCTTGGCACTGATAACAGCCTGACCTTCCAGCGTGGACAACCAAGCGTAGCCCCGCTTCAATACCCAAGCAGGATTGAGCAGTTCCAGGCGCATGCGGGCATTTTCTAATCGATCATCCGACAAGCTTGTGCTGCGCTGAACGGACGGCTTGAAGCGGGCTTCAAGCGAGGCCAGACGATTGTGGGCAAGCAATAACCCCGTGCCCTGCGCATGCTGCAGGTTTTGCCGATGCAGCGCGAGGCGCGCTTGCTGACGTGTGATGAAGTGCGACGGACGGCCAAAGCGCGACGCTGCAATGTCCAGTCTTTGATTACTGGTCTGTAGCTGCCGGTCTATAGCGTTGTCAAGGCGTGAGGCCATGGCGTCAAGCAGGTTTTGCCAGGCAACTTGGGGCTGGGCACATAACTCGGCTGCCGCAGTGGGGGTGGGTGCGCGCAGATCGGCGCAAAAATCAGCAATTGTGAAATCTGTTTCATGCCCAACGCCACAAATCACGGGTACGGGAGAAGCGACCACGGTGCGGGCCAGATTTTCGTCATTAAAGGCCCACAAATCCTCCATTGCACCGCCGCCACGCACCAGCAACAGGACATCCACCTCGTTGCGCTGATAGGCCTTGAGCAGGGCATCCCGCAATTCAACAGCGGCCTGCGCCCCCTGAACGCTGGCCGGATAAATAATGACCGGAATATGCGGCACACGCCGCTGCAATGCCGCCACCACATCATGCAACGCGGCCGCGCCTAGCGACGTGACGATACCAATCGCTTTTGGCATTAAAGGTACAGCCCGTTTGCGGGTGCTGTCAAACAGGCCTTGCGCCTCAAGCCGGGATTTGAGCTTTAAGAATTCCTCGAACAATGTGCCCTGCCCGGCCTGGCGCATCGACTCAACAATCAGTTGCAATTCTCCACGCGCCTCGTACACCCCCAGCCTGCCGCGTAGCTCAACCCGTTGCCCATCACGCGGCGTGAAATCTAGCAGGCTTGAGGCACGGCGAAACATCGCGCAACGGATTTGCCCGCTATCAAGTCCATCGCTGTCTTTCAGCGAGAAATAACAATGCCCGCTGGCAGCGCGTGAAAAGCTGGAAATCTCGCCCTGTACCGCCACCGGGTTAAAACGCGCCTCCAGGCTGTCAGCAATCGCTTTGAGCAGAGAACCCACTGGCCAGACGCGGATACTGGACTCACGCCTTCCCAAACCTTCAGCAGCATCAGGCACAGCAAAACACCTTTAGTACCTTTAGTACCTTTAGTACCTTTGGCACCTTTAGTAGCGTCTTTAGGATAGAAGGGCGATATCCCACAAGCAATGTCGTTTGACTGCAATAGCCGCGGCAGCCCGACGGGAACGACGGAAAATAGTAGAAAAGTATCAATTTGAAATAACTTAATTTTGCTGAAAATTTCATCGTTCTGTCACATCACAGGCGTGGCGCGGTTTGGCGGGTCGTCAAGGTAGACTTGCCCACAAAGTTATCCACAAGTTCTGTGCGTTACTGCCCTCCTCAAGCAGTTAAAACTCGTCTGCCGCTTCAGCCATAATTCAGGCAATTTATCTGTCCGGAGACGTGCATTGTTTTCCATCATACAAGCCGCAGGTTGGCCCATCTGGCCATTGGTTGCCTGCTCTGTTCTGGCCTTGGCGCTCGTTATTGAGCGCTTCAGCAGCCTGAAAACCCGAAAAGTTGCGCCGCCAAAATTGATTGACGAAGCAATTACTGTATCGAAAACAGCTGTGCCTGCGCCCGACGTGGTGACGCAACTGGAACAAAACTCTTTGTTAGGCGAAGTGCTAGCCAGCGGCTTCAGAGCCTTGAATGCCCAACCCAAAATCAGCGAAGACGATTTGCGCGCCACGATTGAAGGCGCGGGACGTCAAGCGGCACACAAGCTCGAACGCTACCTCGCCGCTTTGGCAACGATTGCCTCAGCCGCGCCTTTGCTGGGCTTGCTAGGTACAGTCATTGGCATGATAGAGATTTTTGGTTCGCAGTCCGGCGGCGGTGCGGTCGGTAGTGGTGGGGTTGGTAACCCGGCTCAGTTGGCGCAAGGCATATCGATTGCCTTGTACAACACGGCGTTCGGATTGATTGTGGCGATTCCGGCACTTATTTTTTGGCGCTATTTCAGGGCGCGAGTTGACGGCTATCTGCTGACGATGGAGCTGGCTTCCGAGCGGCTTTTACGTCATCTAAATTCCTTACGTAAAGCCTGACGCCCTAGCCATGAACTTTCGTAAAAACTCGCGGGAAGAGCCTGAAATCAACCTCATCCCCTTCATTGATGTGCTGCTGGTGGTGCTGATTTTTTTGATGTTGTCGACCACCTACAGCAAGTTCACGGAGCTGCAAATCAAGCTGCCTCTGGCTGATGCAGAACAGCAGCGCGACTACCCCAAGGAAGTGATTGTGGCGGTCAGCAGTGATGGCCGATACATGATCAACAAAACGCTGGTTGAAGGCCGCAGCATCGAGAGCCTGGGTGCGGCTTTGGTACTGGCCGCCAAAGCCGGCAAAGACAGTGTGATCATCATCAGCGCCGATGCCAGCACCAGCCACCAGTCGGTCATCACGGTGATGGAGGCGGCTCGCCGCAACGGATTCACGCAAATCACCTTCGCCACACAAAGCGCTGCGCAAGCCGGGGCGCGTTAAGCCATGAGCGAGTGGCTTGCCCGAAGCTGGCGCAAGCGCGGACTTGCGGCCTGCCTGTTGTGGCCTTTATCACTGGTATATCGGGTTTTGTCAGGCTTTCACCGGGCGCTTTACCGTGCAGGTATTTTAAAAGCCGAACGTTGCACGGTACCGGTCATCGTGGTTGGCAATGTGGTGGCCGGAGGCGCTGGAAAAACACCGCTGGTGATAGCGCTGGGGCAGCATTTCAAACGGCAAGGTTTAAGAGTGGGAGTGGTGTCGCGCGGCTACGGCAGGCAGGGCAAAGATTGCCTGGAAGTGCTTGAAAGTAGCCCTATTGCAGACTCTGGCGACGAACCAGCCCTTATTTTACAGGCACTAAATGCTCCTATTTTTGTAGCGAATAGACGGATAGAAGCTGTACGGGCCTTGCTTGCCAAATATCCTGCAACACAAATCATCATCAGTGATGACGGTCTGCAGCACCATGAATTGGCGCGCGATATCGACATCACCGTCTTTGATGATCGAGGCGTGGGCAACGGGTGGCTGTTGCCTGCGGGGCCGCTGCGCCATCCCTATCGCTCTGGTCAGCCAAGCCGTGATCTGGTGCTGCACACGGGCCAATCGCCCGCGTTCACGGGCTATGTGTCAACACGGCGGTTGGCAGACTACGGATTGGACGCAAATGGAAAACACGTCGCGCTGAGCAGCCTAAATGGACAAGCCCTGACTGCACTGGCAGGCATTGCTAATCCCCAGGCTTTCTTTGACATGCTCAAGGCGCGCGGTTTACAGGCAATTCAAACCATCAGCTTGCCAGATCATTTTGATTTTTCTGGCTACATGTGGCCCGTGTCAGCCGATGCAGTCGTACTCTGCACTGAAAAAGATGCTGTCAAGCTGTTTAAATTACCGCGACTCTGGGGATTCAAAGTGCTGGCCATCCCGCTTGAATTTTCACCAGAACCCGCTTTTTTTGCGTCTGTGGATGCCCTCTTATCTCCCCTATTTCGCAAGTCTCCTGAATTACCATCAACCCATGAACAACCCAATGGACAGCCCAATGGACACTAAATTACTTGAACTGCTGGTATGCCCCGTCACCAAAGGTCCGCTTGAATTTGACCGTGCCAGGCAGGAACTGGTCTCGCGCAGCGCCCGCCTGGCTTATCCAGTACGAGACGGCATGCCAGTGATGCTGGAAAGCGAAGCCCGGGTGCTGACTGACGAAGAACTGGGTCTGTAACAGCTAACCATGCGCTTTACTGTTCTTATTCCAGCACGTCTGGCCTCGACACGCCTTCCCAACAAGCCGCTGGCTGACCTGGGCGGCGCGCCGATGGTGGTGAGGGTTGCCCAGCGCGCCCAACTGAGCCAGGCTGAGAAAGTAGTGGTTGCCACCGACAGCCATGAAGTCATGGACCAGTGCGCGCGGTTCAACGTTCAAGCCGTGATGACGGCAGCGACACACGCCAGTGGCAGCGATCGCCTGGCTGAGGCCTGCAGCCTGCTGGGCTTGCCAGACGACGCCGTGGTGGTCAATGTACAAGGTGATGAGCCGCTGATTGATGTGGCATTGATGGACGCGGTTGCACAGTTGCTCGCCGATCGGCCTGACTGCGCCATGAGCACCGCCGCCCATGCGATTGACAGCCTGGCAGACTACCTGAATCCGAACATCGTCAAAGTCGTGCTTGATGCAAGGCAAACCGCGCTTTACTTCACCCGCGCGAGTGTTCCGGCCGCGAGAGACCATGCAGGTACGGCCTGGTGGAACGATGCCGCTTTAAGTGGTTTGCCAAAACCTCTCAGGCACGTCGGCATTTATGGCTACCGGGTCGGTTTTTTAAAAACTTTTCCCGCTTTGCCACCCGCGCCTGTTGAGCAGCTTGAATGCCTGGAGCAGCTCAGGGCCCTGTGGCACGGCTACAAAATTGCCGTACATATTACCCAGAGATCACCGGGTATTGGCGTGGACACACCAGACGACCTGATCGCTGCCCGCAGACATTATTCATAAACTCAACAAAGCTGGGGCTTACTGGTAAGTGTGTGCCAAGTAGTGCGTGCTATCCTTGA
>JAYVPR010000302.1:0-5570 GCA_043757245.1 Polaromonas sp.
TCCGTTCGCCCTGAGCTTGGTCGAAGGGTTTCCCTGTGCTAGCCAGGCTTCGACAGGCTCAGCCCGAACGGAAACTCAATACATCATCGGGCCGGAGCATTAGGATCTGCTTGCTCCCGGGTTGATTGGGCTGCAGCCCTAAAATACACCCACCGCGAGCCTGAAGAGGAGCAAAGCGCGGTTTTCTTATTTCGGATTCAGTCTCGATTCATTGTTGACGCCATCAGGGAAACGTCATGTGCCTCATCACCTTGAACTGGCAGCCCGGTACACCCGTACCCTTGCTTGTTGCGTCAAATCGCGACGAGTTTTATGCCCGCCCGGCTCTGGGCTTGCATCACTGGCCAGGGCGGGGCATTCTTGCCGGCAAGGATTTACAGGCCGGTGGCACATGGCTTGGCTTGGGCCATGGTGTGGGTGTAGGCGCGGGTTCAAATCACATCCGGATGGCAGCATTGACCAACTACCGCGATGTCACACGTCAAAAGCCGGAAGCAGTTTCCAGAGGCCACATCACAGCGAGTTTCCTGACCAGCTCCGTCAGCGCGAAAAACTACCTGAAGGCGCTGTCTGCAAACATCCGGCTTTACAGCCCGTTTAATTTGATCTTGTTTGATGGCGAGGACCTGATGGGTTTTGAGAGTTGGCATGCACGCATGTTTGCATTACCAAAGGGCATCACTTCGGTGTCGAACGCTGACTTCAACACGCCCTGGCCAAAGCTTGAGCACTTGCGCACTTCATTTGCGCAAGCACTGGCCGCAGAAGATGACCAGGCTTTGTTGCAAGACAAACTTTTTACACTGCTGTCAGATGACCGAATAGCGCCTGACGCTGCGCTGCCCCAAACAGGCATGTCGCTGGACAGAGAACGTGCCTTGTCAGCTGCGTTTATACGTACAACGGACTATGGCACCCGAGCGTCCAGCGTCATACGCATCGGACACGAGGCCGCTCAATTTACCGAGAGATGCTTTGATGCAGACGGGTTCAAAGGCGAAGTAACGGAGCTGATGATCGGCCGGCAGATATAGTATTGCTATATATTCAATAGCTGTTTGCGCTTGTTTTGGTTGACATAAAGACCTAAAACGTTTTCCAATCATGCTTGGAAAACGTCGCTACAGGTTTTTTTTTAACGCTTCAGCCATTTATCAAGTGCCCACGGCCCCAAGCCGTAAATCGCCAGCGCAGCCAGCAGCGTGCCCCACAAAATGTGCTGCTGCATGGCGGCGGGCGCGATCTCGCTGAGGGAGATCACGGCCACGGCGTTGACGACGAACAGGCCAAGAGCCGAAAACCTGCCTGCCAGCCCCAGCACCAGCAGAACGGGCAGTACCAGTTCGCCAGCCGTGCCCATGGCTGCAGCCCATGCAGGCGATAGGAAGGGGACTTTGTACTCGTCAGTAAACAGCGCCACCGTCGTACCCCAGTCGCGCAGCTTGGTCAGGCCTGACAAAAAGAACACCTGCGCAATATACAACCTGGCGAGCAGGGCGGCCAGAGGCTGGAGTGCGTCGAGCAGGCGCGTCAGTGGGCTCCAGGCGTGGCGTACTTTGTCAACCAGAGTTGCTGATGGGTTTGTCATGGTGGTTCTCTTTGTCGTTCAAATTGCTAAATGAGTGGCGCTTGTGATCAGTCCCGTTTGTACGGCTGCGCCCAGCCACGCGTTGAAGTCAAATGCGGGCTCGACACCCGATACTTGGTCAAGTGCAGCCTCTAGCGTCAAGCCCTTGTTAAGTGCATTGATCAAGTTGTACTCCGCCCTGCTGAGCGTGCGCAGCCTGGGCTTGAAGCCCTGCCGCCAGACCAATGCTTGTTCGCCGTGGCCCTGGCGGAGCAGGTCAGCGGCCTCGCCCATTGTGGGCTGGCCAAGCAGGTGGGCATTGATGATGCTGACCACCGGGTACACGCTGGCCAGCGTCCAGCTGCCCGGACTTGGTACCAGACTGACACGCTGCGCATCGCCCGCTTCTGACAGTAGCGCAAATGAGCCAGCGTCAAGCACAGCGTCTGGCGCAGTCGCAGCGCAGTGCAGCGCCCACTCGGTGCGCGCCACGTCGCCCAAAAATGGCTCGTCTGCCAATTGGGGGGCGTGGTTTAAAAACTCGGCCAATTGCGCGCCCCACTGGCCCATGTCACCGCGCACGGGCGGGTGCTGCCGCCAGAAGTGGCGCGCGAGCGGCTCAAAGCTTTCAACGCCGATCAACTGGCAGATGACTGGGTAAGTGCTGGCCAGCGTTCGCTCAGCCAGCACCGCCCGGTTGGCCCGGTACACCTGCAAGCCGCGCGCGTTAAATGTGCCAGCAGCCGCGCTCTGCTGGCCAGCCAGCGCATCCAGCAATTGCGACTGCTCCTCAGCCAGAGCATCGTTGCGGGTGAGGGTCATGCGCTTTTAGCCAAAGCGGCCTCATCCAGCAGTACGGCAAGTGGCGGTACATCGGTGTCCCATTCGATCAGCGCCGGTACCTTTGCCAAGCCTGCCAAGCCCGAAAAGCGGACCTGTGCATGGCGGTAAATTTGCCACACTGGTGCGCAAACCCGGCTGCCGTGGTCGTCAATCACCACATCGCCCATGTTGATGTGGCCCGCCAGATGCAGCTCACCGACTGCGGTTGGCGCAATGCTGTCAATCCAATGCAAACATGCTTGAAGCGGGTCCTCGCAAAGACCCCGGAGGTGGTCGTTCAGCGCATTGACATAAATATTGTTCACGTCCACCAACAGGCCACAGCCGGTGCGCTGCACCAGCGTATTTAAAAACTCGGTCTCAACGCGATCGCTGCTGCTAAAGCTGACGTAGGCCGACAGGTTTTCAACCAGCAGCTGGCGCTTTATGCGCTCTTGCACGCGCTGCACATTGGCACACAACACGTCAAGTGCGGTGCTGTTAAACGGGATAGGCAGCAGGTCAGCCGCATGTACCGGCTGGCCTGCATGGCTTGGCACTCGACCGCGTGCAAAACAGGCGTGGTCAGACACACGAATCGGCTCGATCTGATCAACCAGGCGCGCTAGTTGGTCTAAATGCCAGGCATCAACCCCAACAGCAGAGCCGAGTGCCAGGCCAACGCCATGCAAACTGACAGGGTAATGCTCGCGACCTTGCCGGAGCACAGCCAGAGCCGCACCGCCTTCGGCAAAAAAATTCTCGGAATGGACCTCAATGAAGTCAAGTGGCGGCAGCGCTTCAAGCAAGTCGCCGTAGTGAGGATGCCGCCAGCCAATGCCAACAGGTGCGGCCTTGGCTGACTGCATGTCCGGTGGCATGGCTGTTGTAAGACCTGAATTAATCAATAGCTGTCTGACAAATCTAAAACGATCAGCTCTTCTTTTCAGACATTTTCATTTTGGCGGCATCAGCCGTCATGCCTTTCAGGCCGGCGCAGGTGTCCTTGGCAACATATTTCCATTCGCCTGCATCCATTGAAAGTTTGGACTGACCTGCACATGAATGCGAGCCGGCAAGATTGGCGCAGTCGTTTTTACCGACTTCGGCAATGCCGTAGCATTTTTCTTTTTCTTGAGCAATGGCAGGCGTGGCCACCAAAAAGGTGGACAACAGGGAGGCGGCAGCAGCAGCGATCAGAGCGCGTTGGTTCATGGTAAATCTCCAGCTAAAAAAGTTGACGTTAAAAATAAAGTTCCCAATCAACCGGAACAGAAATTTTCTGTCTGGTTAAAGTTTAGTCTGCCCGATTTTGCTTTTCTTACAGTTTTTTGTTTCATCACAGCAAACCCTGCACGCGGCCGCTGCTGCTGCTGACGATCACCAGCGCGAACGGTTTGTCCGCCCAGCATGCGTCATTGTTGCGCGTATCGAGCTTGTGAACGTGGCGTATACCGTGCTGGTAGCGTTGCGGCTAGACTGCCCAACATGACAACCTTAACTTTTTCGGAGCAGCTGGTGGAACACCGCGTGTACCTGATGCGCTTTGCACGCCTGCAGTTACGCAACCATGCCTGGGCTGAAGACGCCGTGTCTGAAACGCTGCTGGCGGCGCTGTCAAAACCGCAAACCTTTGGCAACCGCTCGCAATTAAAGACTTGGCTGGTTGGTATTCTCAAACACAAAGTGATAGATATCATCCGTTGCAATACGCGCGAAGTGTCCAGACCAGATTCAGATATTGACAACGAAGGCGACGAGCTGGACAGGCTGGCCTTCAAGACCGATGGCCATTTTGTCGAACCGCCCGCCAGCTGGGGTGACCCACAGCAAACTTTGCAGCAGCGCCAGTTTTTTGAAGTCCTGGACGCTTGCCTAGAGCGTTTGCCACCCGCGCTGGGTCGGCTGTTTTTGATGCGCGAGTGGCTTGAGCTGTCTTCCCAAGAAGTCTGTAAGGAACTGTCCCTCACACCGACTAACCTGTATGTGCAACTGCACCGGGCACGCCTGCGTTTGCAGGAGTGCCTGAACATTCATTGGTTTGGTCAGCGCACCGAGTAACTTTTTTTGGAACTTATGCCGAAACTGACGCTTTTAAGACGCACTTGCAAGCAGGCCGCCGCACTGCTCATCGCCCGCGAGGACCGCACGCTCAAACTGAATGACGCCCTGGCCCTGAAGTTGCACATGATGGCCTGCAAGGCCTGCCCAGAATTTGAAAACCAGGTGTTGACGATGCGGGCCGCGATGGACAAATGGCGCAATGACTCGCCACTTGAAGGCAATAAACCTTGAAAAAAGGCGGTTTTACCGTTTTATAGGTGTTTACGCTAGTTGCGTAGTGCCCGCTTAACTCGCACATAATGTGAGGGTATAAATTTATGGCTTTCCGCAATTTTTTTGGGGGCGGCTTAAGGTTTATACGGGTTAGTGATCGGTCAGTTTCGCGCGCTACAGCGGTACGTTTAAAGATTTGTTGTGCTACCGGGGCTCCATCGCTTTTGAAACATGTGTTTTTAGAGGAGTCCCTTTATGGGCAACAAACTTTACGTCGGCAATCTGCCGTACTCAGTCCGCGACGAAGACCTGCAACAGTCTTTTGGCCAATTTGGCGCTGTCACCAGCGCTAAAGTCATGATGGAACGCGATACGGGTCGCTCCAAAGGCTTTGGCTTTGTAGAAATGGGCAACGATGCCGAAGCGCAAGCTGCAATCGCCGGCATGAACGGTCAGCCACTCGGCGGACGTAGCGTTGTCGTGAACGAAGCCCGCCCGATGGAGGCACGTCCTCCACGCTCAGGCGGCGGATTCGGTGGTGGTGGTAGTGGTGGCTACGGTGGCGGTGGCGGTGATCGTTCCGGTGGCGGTGGCGGTGGCGGTGGCCGTTCAGGCGGCGGCGGTGGCGACGGCGGTTTCCGTAGCCCGTACGGCGGCGGCGGTGCTGGCGGCGGCCGTTCCGGTGGTGGCGGTGGTGGCGGTGGCGGACGCGGCGGCTACTAAGTTCTTGCAACTCCTTTCAACCTGAATCACTTCAGGTTGACACAAAAAGGCTTCAAAGCGATGGTTTTGAAGCCTTTTTAATGTCTAATTCCATTTCCATATCAATCCGACATGTTGTTGCTTCGCCTTGGCCGTTATAGCACTGTCTGCGGCTTCGCGCCTAATGTCGTATCGATCTGGA
>JAYVPR010000303.1:0-5557 GCA_043757245.1 Polaromonas sp.
GTCTGCGTGCAGCACATCAGCCGGGCTGCGTGCCCAGACCAGCCGCACACCAGGCACGTTTTTAAGTGGCTGGAATTCATCGAGGTTGCTGATGCGCGGATAAGCGATAACGGCAATGGTTTTCGTGACCTTGCCATTGGCCATTGTTCTGTCGTCAAAAACGCCATCCTCGTCCGGCAAACCATGTTGCCACCACATCGGCAGCGTAGCCACAGTCGGTACGCCAGTCAGGTCTTGCAACATTTGCGGGCCGGGTGCCAGCAGTTTGGCGTCGCCCCTGAATTTGTTTAAAACAAAACCCTTGATGCGCTGTTGCTCTGCCGCATCCAACATAGCCCAAGTGCCATAGAGGTGCGCAAACGCGCCGCCCCGGTCGATGTCTGTCACCAACAAACACGAGGCCTGGGCGTGCAGCGCAATACGCATGTTGACGATGTCGCTGTGCTTCAAGTTGATTTCTGCGGGCGATCCTGCGCCTTCAATCACCACCACATCGTTTTCAGCCATCAACTCATCCAGCGCTCCTGCCACCACCGGCCACACGTACGCGCTGCGGCCGCGCCATTCCATTTTTGACAATTCATTGTTAACTTGCCCCAGCAAGATCACCTGGCTCTGGGTGTCTTTTTCAGGCTTGAGCAGTAGCGGATTCATGCGGACTTCGGGTATCGAATTGGCCGCAAGCGCCTGAAAGTATTGGGCGCTGCCGATTTCCCCGCCCGCAACAACACGGGCGTTATTGCTCATGTTTTGCGCTTTGTAGGGCGCAACCTTCAAGCCCTGGCGCGAATAGTAGCGGCACAAAGCTGTCGTTAGCCAACTCTTGCCAGCGCCGCTGGTGGTGCCTAAAACCATGACGCAGCGGGCGCTCATTCAAGAAAGCTCATTCAGACTTGACTACTTGCACCGCAGAACCCAGCAGCGCTTTACGTGCCTCTGGAACTACGACCAACTTGGTACCGGTTTGTTCGGCAATCACCCGTGCACGTTCGGCTGCACGTTCCAGTGCGGCGGTAACTTGCCCTCGGCTAGCGAAAATTTTCGAAGGATTTTGAGCAGTAGTTTTCATCTCTAAGACCTTTCATTCATCAATATCGGCTTGGGACCACTGTTGTCGTAAACATCCCATTCATCTACCAAGGCACAGTAACGTGCCAAGTTGGCTTGGCCAGAAGCAAAGCGTCGGCGGATGATGTCTTCAGGAATGTTATGCCCACCCTGGGCCACCCGCTGCGCAACACGCTCAATCGCCACTTCGACCGCCGGCAAAGCCAAAAAATGCAATGCGACGGCGTAGCCCGCTGCCCGCCACTGCGGTATTTGGCGCGCGTAGCCCAAACCAGACAAAGTGGTCTCCAAGGCAAAGCTTCGCCCATGGGCTACGTGGTGGGCAATCTGCGCCAGCATTATTCGTCCTGCTTGCAATGCTACCGCTTCGGGCGCAAAGGGTGACAAACCAGCGGCGATAAGGTCTGCGTTCACAAAGTTGATGCAGGCCTCGTCGGTTGGCAAAAACTCCCTAGCAAACGTGGTTTTACCCGCCCCGTTGGGGCCAGCAATGATGATGATTTTTTTGACCACTGGCGTGCTTATATTGTTTTGGTTTCGCGGTCTAAATACGCCATACCCGCCGCTTCGTCTTGCTCAATGGCGATTTCTACAGCGCGTTTGGCGGCTTCGAGCAATTGCTGGCTTTGGGCTTTGAGGGTGAAACTTTGCTGTGCCAGCGCATCGATTTTCTTTTGCACTGCTTTATCCACTTCGGGGCACCAAAAGTTGGCAATGTCTGCGGGGTACAGCTCAATCTGCCCGGATGATCCTTTGAAGTGCTGCTCCACCTGATACTGGCCGGCTATGGAGTTGAGGTACAGCGCCAAGCAAATGGGGCTGAGGGCATCGGTTCGGAGCACGGTGACGTGGTTATCGGGCAGCGCCTTGGATGCGTGCAAGTACGGTGCCGCCCGGCCAATGGTGCCAACGCCGGTACCATTGATCAGCACATCACCTGTCTGAATGAACACGGCATTGATTTTGTCTGGCAGACTGGCGAACCGGGTGTCGCCCATCAGCACTTCGCCACGTTGCACATGTTTGGAATTGACCACCGGCAAACCGGCTTCGGCGTAGTCGGGCTGCGCGCCGCGTTGGTTAAAACTGAGCCGGTCGCCTAGCTTGAAAACGCGGTTGTTTTTTGCCAGGACCTGGTACAGCGCTTCGTATTTGGGTTGGTAATGCTCAGCGTCGAGTCGGCCTGTTTTTCCAAACGATTCGCTGAATGACTTTACATTCACACTGTCACTAGCTGCAGCAAAATTCGACAAAGCAAGCACCTGCAGAAGAAGCGCCTCTGCCTGCAAATAGGCAACATTTGAAGCACTCTTTGCATTGACCGCCTCACGGTAGGCCATTGCCGTAGCTTCTTGAAATTCTTGCCCGGCCTGATAAAAATCCAGCCGCTTCAAATCATCAAGATTCAACCCCTGCTGCACAGCCCCACGTTCTTTTCTGCGTAGCAACGATTGCCCAAATTTGGAATTCAGGTAAGACAACAAGTAATGCGGGTTTATTGCCTTAGTCCGAACGACCGTACTTTTGCAACTAAATACTGCTGGAAGATTTTCTTCCTCCACGATGGCGGCATTGCCCACAGTTCCGACGACAGACAGTAATAGGTCATTTCTTTTGAGTGCGTATTTGGATAAACGCTCAAAGTCCGCCTGTGGCATATAAACGTTGTCGTCGTCCATGAGTCGCATGGGTTTGACATCTTTGCCTCGGATGTAGCGAAATTTTCTTACTTCGGTGTAGTTTTCAACAGTAAACGCCGACCCAAAAGGGCCAATCAAAAAATCAGCAACATCCGACATTGGCTTGCCGCCGCGTTTGTGAATCAAGTCTTCATAGGCCAGCCACTGCGGGCGGTAATACTCGGCATCTAGGCGTCCGCTGTACTCCAGTGCACTAAGCATCACTTCACTAATCTCCAGCCCTTCCAACAAGCCCCGATAGCGGGCCTCATTGAAAGGGCTTAGAGAAAAAAACCGAGCTTCTCCTTCTTGGCAAATTCCACAAACGCCTCGGCAATGCCGGGCGGCGTGTGCTGGCCGTCTTTCAGTGTGTGGCTGAACAGATCGTGCTTGACGACCAGGTGTTCATGCTCGTCCAGCACAAACTCATTTAGCTCTGCGGGTGACACGTTGTAGCGATCCACCGCCTCACTCGCCAGATTGGCCGGGGGTGCTTTCGCGGCATCCTCCCATGCTTTCAAATCCTGGCGTTTGACAAAAATTTTGTCGCCGCTGTTGTCTTTACTGGGTTCGCGCATGGTGGCGAAAAAGATGGGGTAATCGTCTAGCTTGGGGCACAGCGGGCCAGCCTTGGTATCGTCGTTCCACTTCTGCAAAAAGATGACGCTGGTCTTGGTGCCAGTGTGGGGCTTGAACACATTGCCATGCAAGCCCACCACGGCCAGAATGCGGCAGTGCTCGGCCATGTAGTCACGAATGCGTTTGTCGCTAGAGTTGTTGAAGCGGCCTTGCGGCAGCACCAGCGCCAGACGGCCACCGGGTTTGACAAAGCTCAGGTTGCGCTCGATGAACAAAATGTCGCGCCCCACTGCCGTTTGGTATTTGCCGTCGGGTTTTTTGCCTAGTTCGTACTTGGCCAAGATGCGGGTTTCTTTGATATCGCCCGCAAACGGCGGGTTGGCCATGAGCACGTCGAACTGGAAATCGCGGTTTTGCTCTTTGGTCGTGCGTAGTTTGCGCAGCTTTTTCCAGCCTTCGCCGTACACGTCTAGCCAGTCTTCGGTTTTTGTTTTTTCGTCCCAGCGGTCGTAGTCCAGTGTGTTCAAGTGCAGCACATTGGTTTGGCCGTCGCCTGCAATCAGGTTCAGGGTGCGGCCAACGCGCACGGCTTTTTCGTCAAAGTCGATGGCGAAGACTTTTTCTTGCACATAGGTTTCGCAGCGCACTGGTTTTTTCTCAGTGGTGAACAGGTGACTTTTGTTTAAGCCCTGCTCTTTCATGATTTGCTCCCACACATGAAAGATGCCATGCACCGGAAAGCCGCAGCTGCCGGCAGCGGTGTCGATCAGAGTTTCATGCTCCTGTGGGTTGAGCATCTTGACGCACATATCGATGACATAGCGCGGCGTGAAGTACTGGCCCTTTTCACCCTTGCTGCTCTTGTTGATGAGGTATTCAAAGGCCTCGTCCACTACGTCAAGATTGGAATTGAAGAGCTTGACGCCCTCAAGCGATGCCACGCACACGGCCAAGTGGCTGGGGGTGAGGTCGATCTTGGAGCCGGTGGGGAAAACCCCCTCCCACTTGGCGCGAGCCTTGTCGAACAAGTCTTGAATTTTGGCTTTGAGTTCAGTCTCAGTGTCGCCATAGTTTTTGAACACGAGGTGGCGCTTTTTGTCGCGCCCACCTTCCATTTCGTCAAACAGTTTGGTGAAGACGAGTTTGAACAGCTCCTCAAACACGTCTACACCAGCATTGGCCAGCACCTCGTCTTCCATTTCCAGGATCAAGTCTTTGAGAGATTTTTTCTCGTTGACGAGTTTGTCTTTTTTGACCAAATCGTCAATTGTCCAGCGCTCGGACAGCACATCAGACAACTTTTGAAGAGCCGACGGTATGGCAGGAATATCTTCAAAGTAATTCGGGTCTTTGCGGTGGTAGAACGAAATTTGTTCGCCATTGCTCCACACACCCATAGGTGCGCCAGTGGCGTTACAGTAACTTTTAAGCTGCTCTTTGCCGTCTTTAAGCTTGGGTTTTTTCAGTTCGACCAGCACATAAGGCGTGGTGGGGCGGTCTTTGTCAAAGATGCAAATATCAGCACGCTTTTTTTCGGTGCCAAAGGTTACGCCGTATTCCAGCTCCATGCGGGTTACGGGGTAGCCCAAATCATCACGCAGCACCATGACGTAGAGCTGGCGAACCGCTTCTTCAGGCGTCAGCTTGACGGCTTTTTTGCGTACCAGGCAAACAACGTAAGGTGTTATCGTTTTTTCTGTTGCCTTGGTAGTGATCGTTTTTTCTAGCGTTGCAATTTGCGCCTGCGTGAACTGCGTTAACTTGTAGGCGCTGTCTCTGAGTAGTTCTGCTAATTTCATAAACTTGATTTTCTATTTTTGATGGCTAGGTTTAGTCTTTTTTTCAGCTGTGAGAAGCTCATCGCCAGGCTGCGCTGGCGCATCTGGCACCAAGCTCAAAAACTGCTCGAAGCTGCTGCGCTTGCCCAACGCTGCTTCACGCTTTAAATAATCCAGCGTTTGGAACGAAGCCATCTTTTCAGACGCTGCACTGGCTATGAACTGATTGACAGAAATTCCGTCTTTACGAGCCAGCGCTTTGATGCTCTCGTGCACTGAGTTAGGCAGGCGAATAGTTAATGCGGTCATTTCAATCGTCCTTTAAAAGTTGTAAAAACTCTGCTGGCGTGATGGCAGTCACGCCTAGTTGCTCACTACGCCTGAAGTCTTTCACGTTATGCGTCACGATGTATTTGCAGGATGCAGCTACAGCGCACTCAAGCACCATGTCAT
>JAYVPR010000304.1:0-5552 GCA_043757245.1 Polaromonas sp.
CGTGCCAAAAGCTGCCGGATGGTAGCTGAATCGTCATTTTTCAGAGCCGTAAAGAAGTCATCATAAGAGCCTGCATAAGAAACATTAAGTCCAATTAAAACAACAAGAAAAATTGTTTTATTAAAGTAATTTCTCAAGAGTTTCATGGTGCTGTCAGCTGGTTTATAGGCCCGTATTAAGCGCTTGCATTTACGCCTGGAAAAAGCGTCTCAAAGTTATGACTCGTGGCCTGGGCAATGGTTTCCAGCGTTTGTCCTTTTAACTCGGCAAGGAGCTTGGCCACATAAGGCACATACGACGGATTGTTGGTTTTGCCCCGGTACGGCACGGGGGCCAGGTAGGGGCTGTCGGTTTCAATCAGCATGCGGTCTAGCGGCACAAACTGAGCAACTTCGCGCAGGTCTGAGGCTGTTTTAAAGGTCAAAATACCTGAAAAAGAGATGTAAAAACCCATGTCCAACGCGGCTTTGGCGACGGCCTGGGTTTCAGTAAAACAGTGAAATACGCCTGTTGCTTTGGCCGCCGAATCACCTCCTTGTCCCCCCTGACCTTCTTCTTTCAAAATCGCCAGCGTGTCATCAGACGCGTTGCGGGTGTGGATGATGAGCGGTTTGCTGACCTGCCTGGCGGCACGGATGTGGACGCGAAAGCGCTCGCGTTGCCATTCCATGTCTGCTACTGTGCGTTCACCGAGCCGAAAATAGTCCAAGCCAGTCTCACCAATACCGACGACTTTAGGCAAAGCGGAACGTTGCACCAGGTCATTGACTGTGGGCTCAAGGATGCCCTCGTTGTCCGGGTGGACGCCTACGCTTGACCAAAAATTATCGTAGCTTGTAGCCAACTGGTGGACTTCTTCAAACTCTTCCAGCGTGGTGCAAATGCACAGTGCCCTGTCAACCTGCGCATCAGCCATGGCTTGGCGGATGTGAGCAAGCTCAGCCTTGAGCTGGGGGAAACTTAAATGACAATGGGAGTCTGTAAACATGCGAAAAAGCGTTGAAAATAGCCGTTTAAGGCATTAAATAGGCGTATAGCCCAATTGTTACGGGTACAAGCAGCTACCAAAATAATAGCGTTGTCATATCGTCTGGGTTGGCCTTTCAGACGCCAGATGCGCACCCAAAATCTCTTCGATCTTCAGTTTTAGCAAACGTGATTTTTCGTCACTCGGGAAGCGTACGCCCACGCCCTGCGTACGGTTGCCTGCAGCCCTGGCGGGCGTGACCCAAGCCACTTTGCCAGCCACCGGGTAGCGTTGGGTGTCGTCGGGCAAGGTCATCAGCACATAAACGTCGGCACCAAGCTGATATTCACGGGCGGTGGGAATGAAAACACCGCCTTCCTTGAACAACGGTATGTAAGCGGCGTACAGTGCGGCTTTTTCCTTGATCGCCAATTGAATGACGCTAGGCCGAGCCACTGTGGTGACGGCGGGTGACGGAGGAGATGCAGAGGATGAGGGAGGAATAGCACTCATTGGCGTAGTTTATCGGTTTGCAAGGCGGTGAGCTGTGGTGGAGCGGCTTATTTTGCATTCAAGGCAATTTTGGCTCGACTGGCGAGGGATTCGAGCATCAAGCCGGGGTTGTAGGGATGTTCGACGGTGCGGGATGTGGTTGCCAGCTCTTTGGCCCAGTTGGCCAAAGCAAACATGCCAGAGTTTGGATGAGCGGCGGGTAAATTGGCAGGCAAATCGGCAGCGCTGAAAAATCGTGGGTGAGCACCAGCCCTGGTGGCCCAAACGTCATGACAAAGTTTTTGCAGCGCATCGACAGCTTGGGCCGGCAGCCAATCCGCTAGCGCCGACACATCGCCTCTGGCCATCGCCTTGGGCAGCGCCTGCCAGCTTTGCGCCATGGCTGCGGCCTGGCCGCTGTGTACCCAGGCCAGCGCATCAGCCGGGCGACCGCCAGCAGCGATCAGAAGAGTTTTCAGGTCCGCTTCAAGCAGCGGTTTAGGCGCTTTTTTGCCATCGCCCTCACCTGCCTGCACGCTGGCGAACAGCAACCAGGCCAGCGCTTCATCAAAAGCGGGCCACACCATGGTGTGGCCCAGGCAGCGGCTGCGGATGGTGGGCAGCAACTGGTGCGCCGCCTCAGTGGCCAAAATGAATTTGACCGCACCGGGCGGCTCTTCAAGGGTTTTGAGCAGCGTGTTGGCCGTGATGCCGTTCATGCGCTCGGCCGGGAAAACCAGCACCACCTTGGTCGTGCCGCGAGAGCGGGTGAACTGGGTGAACGACACGACTTCACGCGCGGCATCGACCTTGATCTCTTTGCTAGGCTTGCGCTTTTTGCTGTCCAGATCAGCCTGGGTTTTCTCGTCCAGCGGCCAACCGAGCTCCAGCGACAGCAGCTCAGGTATCAGTACGGCCAGGTCGGCATGGGTGTGTACGTCAACCGCGTGGCAACTGCCGCACACACCGCAAGCGCCCTGCGGAGTCGGGTTTTCACATAACCAGGCTCTGGCCAGTGCAAGTGCCAGTTCAAACTGCCCCAAACCTGACGGGCCAGCCAGCAGCCAGGCGTGGCCGCGCTGGATCAGCAGGCTTTCCAACTGGGTTTGCAGCCAGGGTGCCAAGGGGTTTGTTGAAATAGTCGTTGTCATAGTGTCATGGTCAGCTTTACAACCAATTTTTAGCGGTGAAGACGGCTAAGACATCTTGCCAAACGCTTTCACGCCTTTGCGCTGCGTCAATTCGGGCAAATCGGCTGGGCTCGGCTTGTTGTCTGTCGGCATAGCCTTGCGCCACCCGGCTGAAGAATTCAACACTCTGAGTCTCAAACTTGTCGGGCACGCGCGCGCCCGACAGTCGCTTGGCGGCTTCTAGCGGGCTCAGGTCAAACCAGACGGTCAGGTCGGGTTGTAGCAATTTGCCTAAGTCAGCAGATTGAACCCACCGCTCCAGGGTACGCAGCGTGGACAGGTCGAACCCGCGTCCACCGCCCTGGTAGGCAAACGTCGCGTCGGTAAAACGGTCACACAGCACCACATCCCCCCGCGCCAGGGCAGGCAGGATCACCGTGGACACGTGGTCGCGGCGGGCGGCGAATATCAACAACGACTCGGTTAAAGAGTCCATCGCGTCGTTCAAAACTATGGTGCGCAGCTTTTCAGCCAGCGGCGTACCGCCTGGCTCTCGAGTGAGCGTGACAGCACGGCCGGCGGCCTTAAAAGCATCGGCTAAAGCGCTGATATGCGTGGATTTTCCTGCGCCGTCTATGCCCTCAAAGCTGATGAAGAGACCGGACGGCCGCTGCGACGGGCCGCCCCTAGCAAGGCCAGCCCCCTCGGGGGGCAGCGAAGTATGCGAAGCGACGAGCGTGAGGGCCATATCTTTATTGGTTTCTGATGTACTTGTTGACCGCACGGTTGTGATCGTCGAGTGTGGCGCTGAACTGGCTGGTGCCATCACCGCGTGCTACAAAATACAGCGCTTTGGTGGGGGCGGGCTGCACCGCGGCCAGCAATGCCGCCTTGCCCGGCATGGCAATCGGCGTGGGCGGCAGGCCGCCCCGGGTGTAGGTGTTGTAGGGCGTATCTGCCAGCAAATCGCGTTTTCGCAGGTTGCCATCAAAGGCGTCGCCCAGTCCGTAAATCACGGTGGGGTCGGTTTGCAGTCGCATACTGATGCGCAGCCGATTCGTGAACACGCCTGCAATCTCGGCCCGGTCGGTGGGTTTGCCGGTTTCTTTTTCGATGATGCTGGCCAGTATCAAAGCCTCGTCACGCGACTTTAAGGGCGCATCAGGGCTGCGCAAAGCCCAGGCCGCGTCTAAGCGCTTGTCCATCGCTTTGGCAGCGCGTTTCAGCACCGCCATATCGCTTGAGCCTTTGGCATAGGTGTAGGTGTCAGGAAAAAAGCGCCCTTCAGGGTGAATGCCCGGTTTACCCAGCTTTCCCATGATAATTTCAGGCTGTAGCCCAATGGAATCGGGCGCAAGCAGCTCTGCTTTTTGTAGTGCCACGCGAACCTGCGTAAAGTTCCAGCCCTCGACCAGTGTGATGCTTTTAAGCGTCTGGTCGCCACGCACCAGCATGCTGAGCAGGCTGTGCGGCGTGGTGCCAGGGGTGATTTCATAGCTGCCTGCCTTGATTTGCCGGGCTTGGCCCGAGACGCGAAACCACAGTTGCAGTAACTTCAAGTTGGCCTGTGCACCGCTGGCAGCCACCGCCTCAGCGACTTGTGCAGCGCGTGTGCCGGACTCAATCTCCAAGTCAAGTACGGGGTTGCCAGCGGGCAAATTAAGTGCCATGGGGTGGTGCAGCCACCACGCGCCAGCACCCAATGCCAAGCCGCCAACCAGCAAGGCAAAAACCAGCAGTCTTGTAAAAACACGCAACACAACCAAGTTACCTTTGTAAGCTCACACGCCACGGAACGACAGCCATGATAATTCAGCTCATGACGACCCCATCACCCGCTCCTAACATCGACTCAATTTCAGGCGTTGCCCGACTCAACCATCTGGGCGTGATTCGTGCTACAGGACTTGATGCAGAGACGTTTTTACAAGGCCAGCTGACACAGGATGTTGTCAGCATGGGCCTGAGCACAGCGCGGCTGGCTGCGTTTTGCAACGCCAAAGGGCGCATGCAGGCCAGCTTGGTAGTTTTCAAACGCAAACAAAATGACCAAAGCAGCACTGACGACGCTAACGACGCTGGCGATGAGTTTTTGATGGTTTGCAGTGCTGACATCTTGGCGCAGACCTTGAAGCGCTTGAGTATGTTTGTGATGCGTGCCAAGGTCAAACTAACGGATGCCAGCGCTGAGTTCGTACTCTATGGACTGGTTGGAAGCGCTATTAATTTGGAAGCTACTTGCGCCCGTAATAATTGGGCTAAACATGATTTTGAGGATAAAAATAGCGTATTTTTGTACCCTGGAGCCGGGACTGAGCGCGTCTTATGCTGCGTACCTGCTGGTTTGATGCCGCCTCAAGGTGCAGAGTTGCCGCTCAGTACGTGGAACTGGCTGGAAGTACAAGCAGGCATTGCCATGATCAGCCAGCCGATTTTTGAGGCCTTTGTGCCGCAAATGCTCAACTACGAGTCGGTGGGCGGTGTGAACTTTCAAAAAGGCTGCTACCCGGGCCAAGAAGTGGTGGCACGCAGCCAGTTCCGGGGCACGCTCAAGCGCCGGGCTTATGTGGTGCATGGCTCGGACCATGGGATGGCGCAAGCGCATGTTGGGCAAGAGGTTTTTCACACCAGTGATGCTGAGCAACCTTGCGGCCTGGTGGCGGCCTGCGCGGTTAGCCCGTCAGGCGGGTTTGATGCGATCGTGTCCATGCAAACCGCAGCGGCATTAAGCGGAACGCTGACTTTGGGTAGCCCGCAAGGCGCTGTCCTGAGTCTGTTGCCCCTGCCCTATCCGTTGCTTGAAGACATTTAAAGTCTGGCTATCTTCACTAGGCGCCTGGGCGGCAGAAGGCGTCGAAGCGAAACTTGGCCCCAGCGATGGCCAAGTTTTTGACGATTTCGCCGCCCAATATCTGGATATTTGGCAAGAAATTGGCGAAAAATAGACCGCTGCGGTCAATTTG
>JAYVPR010000305.1:0-5496 GCA_043757245.1 Polaromonas sp.
GTTCTACAACCACCGCAGGATTCACTCGACGTTGGGCTATGTCAGCCCGATGCAGTTTGAGAAAAGCTGGGACGCGGCACAGCTATTGAAGGCCGCATAATTGGGCAGCTAAGAGGTACGTCCAACAGGGGCAGGTTCAGTCCGTGAAGCCATGAATCTCTTCCCTGGCGTCATATTTCTCCCACTTGGCAGTAGCAGTTGCCAAAAGCAGATCAGAGTATTCAAGCGGTTGCCCACCAGAATTGGCACGCACGAAAACTTGGAGTACTTTGTCATAGTCCTGCGACTGCTCCAAATAGTAGTTACCAACGGTATGGGTGTGCACGCGAGAATGGAGGCGCCCAACTAGGCGGTTAGCGTTGTCCCGCTGTTCGGCGGTGAGCAGTGCCAAAGATGCGTTCATCTCTTGCTTGGCATCCTCGGCATCTTGCGAGTTTAGTATCTGTCCAACCTTGTACCAAAGCTGTACTTTGCCTTCGTCCGGTGTGTCGTTTTCACGAAATTTGAACTCATACGTCAGCTCTTCAGGGTTGTCTTCGTTTGCCAACGGGGGCTTGAGCAAATTTAAGTACAAATAGGTTGTGCGCCAGCGGTAATAAAACGTGCGGAATGACCCCCTCAACCCCAAATTCAGAGAGGTGATGCGCTGCTGCCCGTCAAGCACAAGAGACACGTCCTTGTTGATCCCAACAAGACTCGCATCCTTATTGTGTGGATTTTCCTCGTCATATGAACGCAAGAATTCGTAGACTGGCCATGTGTCTTTATTTTTCTCTTCGAGTTTCCAATATAGAAACCCTCCGACAGGAAAATCTGACATGACTGAATCAAACAGACGCTCAACCTTTTCCGGCCCCCAAACATATTCCCTTTGAATGGCGGGCAGATACAGATCACGATTGATACTTCGAATAATGTCAGCGATCCGAACGGGAATGTATTCCATGCAACTTCTCTCAAAAAGGTCTTAACAGAGCCACGCCAACTCTTACGTTAAAGGTCAATATTCATAACACGATACGCATTACAAAAATAACCCAAGCCCGCATTTGTTTGGAAGGACTTAACGAGTGGAAAATCCTCGCCTGATGACTTTCTATGCAAACCAATGTCCTCAGGGTTAACCATCTGTTTGGGTTTCCGCGTTGAAGCCGCAGTGAGATCGGTCTTTCGCCCAAGCACTACTTGCCAGGCAGAGTAATTCTGGATCACCTTCTTGTCAGCAGTCGACCCCAAAGATTTAAATTTATCCCATTCAGATTCAGACAAAATAAATCTTTTATGCCTCAACTCCAGCTTTGGCTCCCACTTCATTTCAATGACGACGCCGCACTTGCCGGATGCTTCGGTGCCCCGAGTTAGCGCAAAGTCCACTCGTGGCCTGTCACCGCGTCCCTTCTCGGGCTCGGTAGCGCCAAACTCCACGCGCGACTTCCAGTCGAGATGATTCGCAATGCGGAGTGTGGGCATGTAAAACACCAGCTCAGACATCGCGGGACCCATCCCTGATCGGCTTTCATAAGTGGCGTAGCCCACCAACCCCTCACACAGACTCTCAAAAAGTTTTTCTTGAATGGTTGACATTTGTGGACATAGTTAATTAGTGGCCGCGTGCGGGGCTCTTGCAATGGTACACGCCGTTGATGGACTACGGAATTCCTGGAAACCCCCTAACGCTACTGCGCTTGAGCTGTCGTAAAGTAATCGGCATACTGATATTTATCCGGCCTTGTGACGTGTAGATTCTGTATCCGTTCGCCCCAAGCTTGGCCTGTCCTGAGTCTGTTGAAGAGCTTCCTCATGCGAGACAAGCCTCGACAGACTCAACCCAAACAGGATATTGACACTTCAACAGGCGGAATCAATAAATATGGGCTTTTTAGATATTGAAAAAGCCTGTAGCCGAACAACTACAAGGGCAAGCAGCTATTAATTTAGTAGCTACTTGCACTCATTGTCTACACCCGTATTCATTGGACGACCGTCTGAAGACCCTAAAACTCACTATGCCAGCGTACGCTGAAGACCTGAACCGGCCCCCGGTCACGGTTGTAGCCTGGATTCGTCAGATGCTGAAAACCCAGGCTCAACGCCGTCTGGAGTTTGCCGACGCGCAATGACCCGTCGGGCAGCACCCAGCGGTAGTAGGTTTCAAAAATACGCTCGCTACCGTAGTTGAGCTTGCCGTCGCCCAAAAAGGCACCCTGCCCGCCTGCTGCGAGGTAATCGCGGTGCGTGGCTGACAGCCCATTGATGGCGTAGGCCACACCTACCCGGTCTGGTGTGCGGCCCCAGCGGCTACCTGTGAATTGCCCGCCGAATGAAACCTGGCGATCAATCTCGGTGAAGGCATAGGTCTCTAAATTACCGCTGTTGCGGCTGGCGCGTATAAACAAGCCCGCGTCTTCGCCCAGCGGCGCCTCCAGCGTTGCGCCCCAACCGGTTTTCGTTTGCGGGCGGCGTACCAGCGACAAGTTGGGCACGCCGCCCAGTGCCACACCTTGGGCTATAGCATCAGCAAAACTACCCGCAATCGTGCGGTTGCGGAACACCAGCAAGCGCCCGCGCAAGGGGCCAGCGGGTAACGTTACGGGCAGGTTGCCGTCGACCTCCAGCTGATCACCAAACTGGCGGCCAAGATTGCCATCAAGTGGCAGGCCATTGCTTTCCTTGGGCTGCATGACACGCCCGGCCCGCACCGACCAGGCGGGTGTGCGGTATTCAAGAATGGCACCGCTGGTATAGCCGCGGGCATCGGCAGCATAGTCCCAAGCGCCATGCGTCAGGAACGACCAGTTCATAAACTGCGCGCGCGCATCTTTGGCATACGGGTTGTTGTCGAAATAGTCCAGCAGCGAAAACGTGCCTGCGGTGATCGTCCAACGCCTGGCACCGTAGCTGCCACCCAGTTCGTTGAAGTCAGCATCGACTTTCTCAAGTTCATCGCCTGCATCAAAGCGTTGCTGCACAAACAGCCGCGCTTTGTAACGCCGTAGGCTGGTGGTGCTGCCGCGCTGTAGTTCGCTGTTGCTGATGCCTCCGGCACCCGTCAGGTTGGACAAGGGCACACCTTGCGAGCCTTCAGGGTTGAAGTGCAATTGCGCGCCTTTCCATAGGCGCGCACCCAGGTCAGCGGTGGTGGTGAAGGAATAGGATTTTTCGCGACGTGGGACTAGGGAATTCGTGCCTGTGTAGGCGGCATTGAAAGACGGTTTGAGCTGCCAGATATAGGTTGCCTGCGCATGAAAACCAAACGCTGGCGTTGGCTCCAGGTCTGGCTCCGGGTTTGATTGCGCCTGCGCACCATTCGGCCAGATGACCGGTAAAACGCACAGCAGCGCAGCCCCCATTTTTTTCAGTTTGAATTTCAGCATCACAAAATTATCCACTGTGCGGCTACCTGCTCACGTCATCAAACTGTCACGAGATCGGCTTGTCGTCAAATATCACGCTGGCCCTTAAACCGGCCCCGCCCAGAGCCACGGCCCCCTCCATCGATTCCAGGCAAAAGCGGGCCCCTAGCAGCTCTGCATAACGGCTGACAATAGCCAGACCCAGTCCGGTACCATTGCCTGCGCCCAGTTGCCCGTCTGTAGCGCCGCGCACCCAGCGCTTGCGCAGTTGTTCGGCTTGCGCCTGATTCATACCGGGGCCGTTATCCAGCACTGACAATACCGCGCCGTTTGGATGGCGCGCAACCGTCACCGTAACGCGCGGCTGCTCTGCGTGGCCTTCTGCGGGGTTGTCTGTGTGTCCATAGCGCAAGGCGTTGTCGAGAAGGTTACCCAAAATGCCCTCTATCAATGCTGCATCCGCCAGCACCGTAACAGTTTCATCAAGCCCTTCTCCGCCCAGGTCAACGCCAGCGGCATCTGCCTTGGGCAAAAACCGCAGCAGCACGTTGCGCACCAATTCGTTCAGCGCCACCGGTTCTAGCCGCAACCCGGCTTTAGCCTCATCAGCCAAGGCAAGTGCCAGCAATTGCTCGACCATGTGGCTGGCCCTGGCCTCGCCGCGGGCTATGCCTTGCAGTTGTTCGTGCCAGACCTGCGGGTCAGCATTGGCCAATGCATAGTCGGCCTGCGCACGTATGCCCGCCAGCGGGGTGCGCAATTCATGCGCAATATTGCCCGCGAACTCGCGCTGCGCCTGGATGCTTTCGCTCAATCGTTCCAGCATGGCGTTGACGGCCAGACCGAGGCGTTCTACGTCGCGTGTGCTGGCACCCGTTGTGACCGCAGACGGCACGGGTGTGAGGTCTCTCGCATCGCGCTTGTCTACCGCGCGTTGCAACTCGGCCAGCGGCTGCAAATCGTGCTGTATGACGCGAAGCAACCACCAAGCCAGCAGCAACAGCAGCAGCACTTGCGGCACCACCGAGTACATCAACAGGCGGTGCAGCAGTCGGCTGCGGCTGGTTGATGTTTGTACCATCACCACCGTAAATTGCGTGGGCTCACCCCGCTGCAGGCTTACGGCGCGCAGATCACGACCCCGAAAGGTGATGTCGGTAAAACCAAAGAGTGCCTCGCCCTGCAACGGCAAAGGGCGCAACCCCGCATGGCCCGCCACCAATGCGCCATCTGGTTTGAAAACCGCAAAGTACACCGACTCGCTCTGGTCAAACAGCAGCGAACCCATCTCACGCGGTGAAAGACTCAGCACCGGGCCGCCATCGCTTATCCGTACATTGGCGGCAACTGCGTAAGCGTCATCCAGCAGTGATCGGTCAAACGCCTGGCCCGCAAAATAATTGGCGACCGACAAAGCCACAGCAGTACCCAGCGCCCACATCACCACCAAAGGTAAAACGACATGCAGCGCCACGCGGCTGCGCAGCGAAGGTTTTCTGCCATCTACTGCGCTAATGCCAAAAGGGCTGCTCATACCTTGCCCACATCTTCACTATTTTCCTCAAGCACATAGCCCAGCCCACGCAGCGTGCGAATGCCGGCACCACTGCCGGCCAGCTTTTTACGCAGACGCGATATGAAGGCTTCGAGCGCGTTGTCACCCAGCGCGCCATCGGTTTCCGACAGCTTTTCCGATAGCGTGCGCTTGCTCACCACTCGGCCCGGTGGCGTCATCAGTTCCCACAACACTTCAAATTCGCGTGCCGGCAAGTCCCAAGCTTCCAGGTTTTGGCTCTGCTGGTCAGTCTGCAAAAAAAAGCGTCTGGCCTTGCGGTCAAGCACCAGCAGGCCTAGCTCGACGCGGTCGTCAGTGCCATGCACGCGGCGAACCAGAGCGCGCAGGCGCGCCTCCACTTCGGCCAGGTCAAACGGCTTGCCCAGGTAGTCGTCGGCCCCGGCATCAAGACCGGCGATGCGCTCGTCCAGGCGGTCGCGTGCGGTGAGCACCAGCACGGGGGTGCGGTCGCCCCTGGCTCTGGCTTCGCGCAGCACCACCAAACCATTGCCAAGCCCCGAACGCGGCAGGCTGGAGACTGGCAAATTCAAGTCCAGTAGCACCGAGTCATAAACCTGTACGCGCCAC
>JAYVPR010000306.1:0-20836 GCA_043757245.1 Polaromonas sp.
CGCCTTGTGCGCCCTTGGGGCCAAAGGCAGCGTCGAAATCGCTCAAGGCTTCTTCTTTGAAAAACACGTAGCGCGGGTTGCTCCAGAGCAGTTGTTGCAAGCGCTGCGGGTTTTGCGCGGCCCATGCCTTGGTGGCATCGGGCCAGCAGCCATTGGTTGACGCTGCGGTACGGCTGGTCGTTGGTGCCTGCAAACGCCACGCGGATGATGCGCTGTGCACCATTTGGCTCGGTCATGCTCAAACGCCCCGAGCCCTGAATGTGCAGCAGCAGCGTGTCAATCGGGTCTGCCAGGTAAGCAATCTCCCGACCTCTAAGGGCTGCCTGCGCCTCCGGCAGGGTGTCTATTTCTTGCCGCGAAAACCACGGTTTGCGGCTACCCAGGCTGGCGGGCGTTTTGTACAGCGGTACGTCGTAGCCACCGCCTGACAAGCGGCTGGCTTTGAGCAGCGGCTCAAAATAGCTGGTCAGCAAGCCATCTGCGCTGCCCTGCGTCGATTCAACCCGGTAGGGCTGCAGCCGAGTCTGCATCCAGCCACGTTGCTCAGTCTCTGATGCAATGCTCAAGCGCCGTGCGTCTGCGCACAGGGGGCCAAACGTGTTGCCAGGCCGCTCGCAGCTTTTCAGCCAGGCGTTCCAGGCTTCAAACAGCTTGTCCTCCTCAAAACCCGGCAGATCGGCCCAGCGCACCGGTACCCAGCGGCTTTTGGCTTGCGTGATGACGGCTGGTAACACGCTGTTGTCCTCAAAGGGGCGGGTGCTGGTTGCCGCCTCGGACCGTGTCTGCGGCGCTGGCGGCACGTTAAGCTGCGGCGCTACCGAGCAAGCCGTAAGGGCAAGGCCACTGGCGATAATGACCGCCATCTGAAACAGTTTTTGAAACAGTGTGGGGAAGTGCGTCATGACCTTATTGTTGCTTGAAGCGCTGGGCGCTTTGTTGATCCTGGTATTTATCGTCTGGTGGACGATGTTTTCCGGTCGCAAAAATGGTGAATTGAAGGACAGCAGCGATGAAAAGCAGAAGAAAGATGAAAAATAGCCAGAAACCCCTTAAATCAGCATTTAAAAACATCAACTATTCTTATGATCTAATGAATTCGTGCGAGTGTCGCTATTTTATTCGTAGCAATATGTTTTGCTTGGAGTTTGAATTTGCCCTGGTTAGCGGATAATTTTTACGCCTGTACACCAATGAATACGGGTATAAAAAACGCCTGATTTCACAGCAATTTATTTTGCCGAATTGCGTAGCAAATTCGCCAGTTCTACTGCGGACTTGACACCCATCTTGTCAAACACCCTGGCGCGATGCACTTCAACCGTGCGCACGCTGATGTCGAGTTGGTCGGCTACCAGTTTGTTGGGCAAGCCGTTCACCACCAGTTGCATAACGGCTTTTTCGCGCTCGGTCAGGCTGGTCAGCCGTGCCTGAAAGCTGCTGCTTTCCCCCATCTGGGCCAGTGCTGCGGCGGACAGAGCCAGCGCCTGTTCAATCCGGTCAACCAGTGCGTTGTCTGAAAAGGGTTTTTCGCAAAAATCAAACGCGCCCTGTTTGACGGCGGCAACGGCTGTGGGCACGTCGGCATGGCCGGTTAAAAAAATCACCGGCAGCGTGGGCAGCAAGCCGTAATCAATCAGCTTTTCAAACATGGCCAAACCGCTCAAACCGGCCATGCGCACATCCAGCAGGACGCAAGACGGCGCGGTGACGGCAAAGCCAGACGAGACGCGAGCATCAAAAGCTTCAGCGCTGTCAAACACCTCACTGGGCAGGCGGCGGGTGCGCAGCAACCAGGCTAGAGCCTCACGCACGCTGCTGTCGTCATCAACAATATAAACCGTGGCGTTTTGTACCGGTTCCATGGAGGTTTCCTGCTACGTTAACAACTGTGAAGTGCGGGCGCTTGCCACCGGCAAGGTAAAACTGAAGATGCATCCTTTTGGCGTGGCTGGCTCAAAGCCCAAGAAACCGCCATGCTGTTCGATCACGGTGCGGCACAAGCTTAAACCCAAGCCCATGCCTTCGACCTTGGTGGTGAAAAACGGCGTGAACAGCTGGCTGGCGACTTCAGGCGCAATGCCACCCCCTTGGTCGATCACCGCAAACTCAACCCAGGCACTGGCAGCATTCGATGCCGCTGGCCGCACGCGCAGCGTCAGTACCCGAGGCGAGGACGGCTCCAGCGACTGCATGGCCTGCATGCCGTTGCGCGCCAGGTTCAGCAGCACCTGCTCGACCATGGTGCGGTCACACAGCACCGCGCCAGTGTTTGCGTCCACCTCGATCACCACTGTGACTGACAGTTTGCGGGCTTGCAGGCTAACCAGCGGCATCACTGCATCGAGCAGCGCCTGCGGCAAAGTAGCTTCGCGCTGCTGGTCGCGCCGGCGCACAAAGTCATGCACGCTTTTGATGACCTTGCCAGCTCGCTCCGCTTGTTCTGCAATGCGGCCAATCGCCAACTGCAAGTCAGAAATGTTGACCCCCACGCTGGTCACTTCGTGTACTGCACTGCCCCCGGAAGGGGCCGCTGCGCCTGCGGCCCGGCGAAGCCGACTCCGTGGCCCCGGTTTGAAAGCTGCAATACCTTCCGCTCTCACCGGTTCATTTTTCATCCTGCGCTCTTTCTCGTCGCGGAGCAGGTTCAGTGACCCTGTCGCGTAGCTTGAAATGGCGGCCAGCGGCTGGTTCAGTTCATGGCTGAGAAGCGACGCCATCTCGCCCACCATGGCCAGCCGGGCGGTGGCCTGCAGGCGGTCCTGGCTGGCGCGTGAAAGCTCTTCGGTGCGGCGCTGCTCGGACACGTCCAGAATCGCGCTCATCCAGCCGGTGTGTTTGCCCACGGCGTTGATCAGCGGCGCCTCCATGATGAGCACCGGAAAGCGCGTGCCATCAGGTCGCATGAACAGTGACTCGTGGCCTTCACGCGGCAAGTTGTTGCCAGCCAGGCGAATGGCTTGGCGCTGCTGGTAGGTGTCGGCCAATTCGGGTGGCCAATAGGACGACGGGAGATTTTGGTTCAACAAGTCTTTAGCAGGTATGCCCACCATCTGGCAAAAAGCCGGGTTCACGTAGGTGATGCGGCCCGCCAGGTCGCGCGCGCGCAAGCCTGTCAGCACCGAGTCCTCCATCGCCTTGCGAAAAGCCAGCGCTTCGCTCAGGTCGTTCTCAACTTTCATGCGCCGCCGGGTGTCACGTGCCAGCAAAAAAAGCACTGCCATCAAGGCCAGCGACATCGCACTGACCAGCGCCGTCAGCACATTGGGGAACAGCGCTGGCAAGCCAATGTGGCTTTCCAGGCGCAGCACCAGCGTATTACCGGGCAGGTCCAGCAACGCTCTGGCTACAAACACGCGATTACCGGGTGTTGGCACACCAAACAGCGCCAGCCTTGTACCGTCTGCTTCAGTAAACGACAAGCTTTGCCCGCGCGCCAGCTGTTTGTTGACCAGCTCTGACAACAGCTCATGCAGGGCGTAGGTGGCCACCGTGTAGCCCGCCAGTCTGCCTGCTGCCATGACGGGCAGGCACATGTCAAATACTTCGATGCCCAGATCATCGGGCTGAGGCAGAAAATAACTGCTGGAATAAGCGGCACCACTGATTCTGCGCGCTGAGGCGCAGGCAGCGCTGACATCGGCGTGGGTCGTGCTGCGGCTCAAACGCTCGAAGATTGAATTTCGATAGGGTGAGTCAAGAAAGTCTACAACCGTCAGCGCATCGCTGCGCCGTTCAAGCCGCATGATCTCGCGTCGCTCGCGCAGCAAATCGGTTGCGGCGGGCAGCCAGGCATCGGTTGTCGGGCTGCTGGACTGCAAGGCCTGAAAACTTTGGATATTGCGTGTCAGACCGTTACGAATGTCCAGCACTGACTCGGTCGCATCTCGCTCCAGGCGGGCTACTATCTGGCTGGTTTCATAGCGTCCTGCCAGCCAGACCAGCGTGCCCAGCAGTGTCAGCACCAGAGCCAGTAGAAGAGCCCACAGCACAAAGCGCCTGAGGCCCAAGGTTGCTCTTGGAAACTTCACAGCTTGCGGTGGTCAAGAGCCGGCAGTTGCGTGCGATAGGCGGTGAGTCTGGCTTTGTCGATGTCTGCCAGTACCACGCCTGGCCCCTGGTCTTGCTCAGCCAGAATCTGACCCCACGGATCCACCACCATCGAATGACCCCAGGTGCGGCGTTGGTTCTCATGCGACCCACCCTGCGCAGCGGCCAGCACATAGGCCAGGTTTTCAATCGCACGGGCGCGCAGCAAAACCTCCCAGTGCGCTTGGCCAGTGGTGTGGGTAAAGGCACTGGGCACCAGCAGCAAGTCAGCGCCGTTTGATGCCAGCGTTCGGTACAACTCGGGAAACCGCAAGTCATAGCAAATACTCAAACCCACACGGTAGCTGTGGCCGTCCCGCGAGAGCACATCAAATGCTACGGGCTGAGCGCCGGGCAACAATACGCGCGCTTCGTCGTAGCTCTCCAAACCGTTGTCAAAACGAAAAAGATGCATTTTGTCGTAGCGCGCAATGCATTGGCCCGCCGGGTTGTAAACCAGCGTGCTGTTGTAAACCTTACCGGAAATTTCGCCAGATGTATCAGTTGCCAGAGGAATGGTTCCACCCACCACCCAGAGCTTGAAGTCGCGTGCGCACTGGCTTAAAAAATCCTGCAACGGCCCGTGGCCTGCCTGCTCGGCAATGGCCAGCTTGTCGGTGTCTTTCAAACCCAGCAAGCAGAAGTATTCAGGCAGCACGGCAAGCTCTGCACCCGCGTCTGCCGCCTGACCGATGAGCTGGCGGGCAACGCCAAGATTGACAGCCATGCTGGGCGAAGACACCATTTGAAGCGCAGCGACTCGCATTACTTTTTCTCCACCTTGGTGATTCTCGGGTCAGCCCAACTACCGTCGATGTGAAATTCCTGCGTGGTAGCTTGTATCAACGGGCGGCGCAAAAAATATTGCGCTAAAAAAGTCGCCAAACCAATCGCCGGGTTGATGACCGTGGCAATCAATGATGCTGTGCCAGCGTTGATCTCTGGCACCACAACCACCGTCAGGTCTTGCGTTTCCTTGGCGATGTCAGCACTGCCCTCCATCAACACGGCGGCGTTCACACCTTTCATTTGCAGGTTGTTGGTGCTGGCCACGCCTTGGCTGATGCCAACGTCTCCGCGCACAAAATCAAAAGCAAAACCTTCAGAAAATACGTCCCTGAAATCCAGCGTCAAACGGCGCGGCAGTGCCTGCAAACTCAGCACGCCCAGCAGCTTGGCCAGACCCGGATCGGCTTTTAAAAACTGTCCTGATTCAATATTGACATTGAACTGGCCGCTCATGCTGGGGTAATCCAAACTCAATGGCGAGCCGGTCCAGGCGACCTGGCCTTCCATCTTGCCTTTGCCGCGCCTCACCACATCGGCCATGCCCAAGCGTTTGAGCAGCAAACCTGAATCGACAATGTCCAGCTTGAAAGTCATCACCGTCCGCCTGCGCTCGGCCGTCGGCCGCTGCATGCGTGACCCCGCCCCGGGGGTTTGGGCGTTGACGGCCAGCCAGTTGCCAGTCGCCGTCAGTACGGCTTCGGGCATGATGACGTTGAACTTGTTCAGCCGCCATTCACGCGCATTGCCTTCGCTGGTACTTGTCGAGCTGGCACTGTTGACTGCATCTACTTCAATACGGCCCAATTTTTTACCGCGCAGCTCCAGCTCGTCCACCACAATGTCTAAGGCTGGAATATTGGCGGGCTGCCCGTCGAGAATATTTTCCACATCATTGGCCGTACCTTGCCCCAGGCTCAAACGCGACAAGCGTGCAAAAACGCGCCCGGCATTCATGCTGACGTTGTTATTGCCGCTCTGGCGAAACTCAAGGTAACCATTGAGCTCGGTGGCGTCCAGATTGGCGCGCCAAGTGGGCCCATCTCGCGTGCCGCCCACGACCAAATTGTTTAATTTTCGTCCCCCCACCAACAGCTCCTTGGCGCGTATCGCGATCTGGCTGGGCAGATAGCTCTGCGCCTGCTGAGCCGCACCAGACGCTGTAACCGACACTGCTTGCGGGCTGCTGCCTACCGCACTTGAAAACACTTTTTCCCAAGCGTCCACATTGATGCTGTCAAGCTTGATGTTGGCGGCCACGCCAGCTTCAGGCAAGGGCGATGACTCACCGGGCTCCAGCCCCACGGCAAGGCTGCCGCGAATGACGCGGGCTTGTTCTGCGCTGATGTCACGCACGTACTGCACCGACACACTATTGCCGGCACTGAAAGTGAGCTGATCTTGCAGCTTCTGCCCAGGTGCCGTGGCTTCGCGCAACAGCGAGTTTTCAAAGCGCACGGCCAAGACGGCGTCGGCGCTTTTGTTCAAGGGAGCGGGCAGGCTCAGTGCCATGCCTTGCAGGTTACTGGTCACCACCACTTCAGCAACGCCGCGCCTGAAGCCCAAAACTGCGTTGTAGGCGGTGCTGCCGTTAGCGTTTTCTGCCAGACGCGAAGCCAGGCCCATGCCTTTGGCTTGCCGGATGCCTTCAGCCGATACCGTTCCCTGCGCCCTGAAAATCGTTCCTGCCTCAGCTTCGATGACTGGGCTTGCAGCGCGAGTCGGCGGCTTCATGCCGCCTTCAAAGCGCACATCGCCACCCAGCAACCGGGCCTGCGCCGAAACCACGTTAAAACCAGCTTCGGTAAAATTCACGACACCCTTCAAGCGCGACAGCGGTGGTGTTTCAAGTGAAAACTGCACGTCATTGCCGGGCAATGTCACCGAGCCCTGTACCTTCGTTTTGTCAATATTATTGAGCGGCAAATTCAGCTGCAAACTGTAGTCAGCCGGGCCGCTGGCCACCGTTTTGGCCAGCGCATAGCTCGTCATGGTGGCCAGTGGTGACGTGTTGACAAAGATCAACGCTTCGTTGAGCGGGCCTTTCAGTTTGGCCTGCACATCCACCGTGGCGGAATTCATCAGATTAGGGATGCGCGCATCAGCCTTGATCACTTGCATGCCGGGCAAGCCGACCACCTTGGCAACCGCGCCATTGACTTCAAGCGCAGCCCGGTTGAAAACCAGCTCGGCCGTGATGTCGCTCAGCGCCGGCCAGGGCGCGGCTTCTTTGGGTTGGATGGATCGGGGAACATAAGCAAAAGTGCCATTTTTAACCTTGCCTGATATTTTGAAATCACCCTTGGATGGGTCGGCAAACGGGATGTCGTCAACTGCGCCTTTGACCAAAAACTTGACGTCATTGAAATCGCCCTGCACTACCGCATCACGCACATAGTGGCGGACCGGGTCGGCCAGCACAAGCGGCAAGTAGCGGTGTATCCTGGCACCGTTGCCCCGGGTCAAGACGCCTTTCAAATCCAGCACGCCCAGTGAGTTCGGGTCGGGCGCGCCAGCGCGGGTCTGGCCTGAATGCCAACTGGCCTGCGCAGTGCCCTGCGCATCGGCGCTAGAGAAGGCGATGTCGCGCATCTGGATGTCAATGTTGTGGCCTGTCCACCGCCATTGGGCATCCATCGACAACCGGTCCAGCACCACCCGTGGGTCTTCAAATACACCCGGCAAATCAAGCTGGCCCTGGGAGATGACAACTTTGGCTTTGCCTGCGGCTTGCGTCAGGTCAAAGTCAATCGCAGCGTTCTTGATGCCAGGCCTGCCAGGCTGCTGATGCGGCGCAGCAGAGCCCACCGCCGGCGTTGCATTGTTGCGCAGTACCTGACTGGGCATGGCTGCCAATTCGAGAGCGCTGACGCGGCCTTTGGCGCTGTAGCTCACAGCGCCATTGACAGGCACTTGCCAGCGTGCATCGAGCGTTTCGACCAAGCCTTTGGGCGCAAACGAAGCGACCAGAGCATGCGTTGTGGTGTCAAGCGGCAAGCGGGTGGCAATTTGAGCCACCGCTGCCAGGTCAAGGCGGTCGGCTTTCAATTCGTTTTTCTGCTCGGTTTTCCCCGCCGTGCCGCTGCTGGTCACAGCCAGGTTGCCACCTGGCCACTGCAAACCGTCCGGCGTATTAAAGCGCAGGTTTTCGGTGGCGAATTCAAAGCCGTCGTTGAAGCGTTTGCCACCGACACGCCCCGTCACTGACGCAAGCGCCAGCGGCTGCAGGGTTTTGCCGAGCTGCACATTGACGTCGTGCAATGCGACATCCAGCGTTGCGGCGCTTGGCTGGCCTTTGCTGATGTCGGCCCAGGCGCGCAAGCTGCCGCTGCCTGAGCGGGGGTCGATGCCGAAGGTGTTGGACACATATTGCTTGATGCGCGACACATCGCCGACACGGCTGAACTCGGCGTACAGCTGACCCGACCAGTCAGCAAAGTGCCCAGCGCCTCTGGACAGCAGCGGCTGCCTGAATTGCCCACGCAGACTGAAGCGGTCGCCCCATTCCGGCGGCGGCGTGGCATCAACGCGAAAGGCGTGTTTGCGCGTACTGTTGCGCATGACGGCATCAACCTGGCTCAAAGCCAGCGGTGGGGCTTTGGCTTGTTCGTCGGTCCAGCGCAATGTGCCGCCCTGTATGACAAATTCTGCCTGCGAAAAAATCCAGTCTGCTGTGTCATTGTTGTCGGTCTGAGTCTGGTTAATGTCCAGGCCACCGACATAGATTTTTCCGTCCAGCGTACGGGTTATGTCAAGTACTGGCCGGTCAATGACCAGCTGTTCAAAACCACCACCCCACAGGGATGCAGGTGACAGCGCGGCCAACACACGCGGCAAGCGCAAGGCTTCGCGGCCTGAAGCGTCTTTGAAGGTGACATCCCGCAGTTCAAACGATGGAATCAGGCCTTCAGAGCGAGCCGTGATCTGGCCAATGCGAACCGGCACACCCAGCGCCTTGCTGGCTTGTATTTCAAGGCGCGGGCGAAAGTCTTGAATACGCGGCACAATCCAGCCGTGTATCAAGCCCCAGGTTGCGCCAAACAGCAACCAGAAAGTAACCACCAGCCACAGAGCCAAGCGTGCGGCGACAGCCAGCCACTTCAAGCGCGGGGACGCAAGGGTTTGCACTAGGAGTGTTGTCTGAATCATTGGCATGAGAATTATGACTGTCCATATCGCCTCAAGAGTTTCCGACCCCATGAAGTTTTGTGACTTACTGTGATGAGTTCAAAACCAGGCACGGCTGATGCTTCCGGTTACTCGCGTTTTGTGCAGCGCATCCGCCGTCGTTATGACGCCCAACGCACATTGCTTGAGCCTGGCGAGCCGACGCGTGCCAGCATGGAGAGCGCGCTGCTGGACTTGCGCGCACAAGGTTTGGAGACAGGAGCGGCGCTGCGGGTGCTGCGTCAACTGGTCATCGAGCGGCTGGTAGTACTTGACTGCGACGGCTCGTCCGCCGAGCAGGCTGCGCTCGTTGTTGTGACGCGCACCATGACCGAGCTGGCCGAGCTCGCGCTCGATGTGGCGATGCTTGAATCGCGCACCACCCTTGATGCCCAGTACGGCCCGCCGCAAGCCGACAGCGGGATTGCCGCCCAGATGTGGGTCGTCGGCATGGGTAAGCTGGGTGCGCGTGAGCTCAATGTCTCCAGCGACATTGACCTGATTTATGTCTATGACCATGACGGCCAAACCGCCGGAAGGCCTGGCGTCAGTGAGGGTGAAGCCACGCGCAGCCGGATTTCCAACCACGAGTTTTTTGCGCACCAGGTCAAGGCAATCTATGCGCTGGTGGGCGAGACCACCGAGCACGGTTTTGTTTTTCGGGTGGACCTGGCGCTCAGGCCGCACGGCGGCTCCGGCCCGGCGGCGATGTCGCTGAGCGCTTTGGAAGATTATTTTCAGGCGCAGGGGCGAGAATGGGAGCGCTTTGCCTGGCTAAAAAGTCGGGTTGTGGCACCCGGCGCATGTCTGCGCGAGGGCAGTGCGCAAGCGCTGCGCGGAGCGGTGTTGCCGTTTGTGTTCAGGCGTTATCTGGACTACAGCGTGTTTGATGCGCTGCGCATTTTGCATCGGCAAATACGCGAGCACGCGGCCAGGCGCAGTGCCGGCAGACCCGAGCGCGCCAACGACGTGAAGATGTCGCGTGGCGGCATTCGCGAGATTGAATTTACCGTGCAGCTTCTGCAAGTGGTGCGCGGCGGGCAGTTCCCCGAGCTGCGCACCCGCCGCACCGTCGATGCCTTGCAGCGGCTGGCGCATGCGGGCCTGATGGGCCAGGACACGGCCGATGCGTTGCAGCGTGCTTACGATTTTTTGCGCCGTGTGGAGCACCGCATCCAGTATCTGGATGACCAGCAAACCCACGTACTGCCGACCCGCGATGACGACCTGGCGTGGATTGCCCAAACACTGGGCTACAGCGATTGCTGCCCGTTTCTGCATGATCTGGACACGCACCGCGAGCTGGTGGCACTTGAGTTTGACAAACTGCTGGGCGGTAAACCTGATTGCAGGGGCTGCACCAAGGGCGCGACCTCGCTTGAAGCCCAAGCCCAGGCCGCGCCCACGCTTGATGACTTGCTGGCGCATTTGTCCAGCCAGTGGCCGGCGCAGTTCAGGACCCGTTTGCAGCAGTGGCGCGCCCACCCCAAAGTGATGGCGTTACGCGACGAGTCGCGCGCCCGGTTAAGCCAACTGGTGCAGCGCACCGCCTTGTGGCTCAGCGAGGGCAGCGTCACCGAAGAAGCCGCCCTGCGCATCATGGACTGGATAGAACCCTTGCTGCGCCGCGAGAGTTATTTGGCGCTGCTGCTGGAGCGCCCACAGGTTCACCAGCGCCTGCTGCGCCTGTTGGGTGCGGCCAAATGGCCCGCACGTTATTTGCTGCAGCATCCCGGCGTGATTGACGAGCTGGCCAGCGACGCCATGCTGCGCGAGCGTTTTGACGGCGCCAGCTATTCGCAGGAACTCAAAGCGCGTTTGACATCGCTACAAATCACCGGAGAAGACGATGAAGAAAGCTGTCTGAATTTGCTGCGTCGCGCGCATCACGCCGAGATGTTTCGTACCTTGGCGCGGGATGTAGAAGGCATACTCAGCGTTGAACAGGTGGCCGACGATTTGAGCGCCCTGGCTGAAACCACGCTGGCGATGACACTTGGCTGGTGCTGGCAGCGGCTTAAAAGCAGGCACTGTGATACGCCGCAACTGGCCATCATCGCTTACGGCAAATTGGGTGGAAAAGAGTTGGGTTACGGCAGCGATTTGGACATTGTGTTTGTGTATGAAGACGACCACGAGCAAGCTGCTGAGGTGTACGCCGCGCTGGTGCGCAAACTCATCAAGTGGCTGACGGTTAAAACCAGCGAAGGCGATTTGTATGAGATCGACACGGCACTCAGGCCGAACGGCAATTCAGGTTTGCTGGTGACCAGCTTCACCGCTTACGCTAATTACCAGCAGCAGCGCGGCAGCAACACGGCATGGACTTGGGAGCACCAGGCGATGACCAGAGCTCGATTCGTACTTGGCGCTGAGCCGCTACGTCAGCAGTTTGAGCAGATCCGCGAAGGCGTGATCACCGCTTCGCGCGATGCAGCGCTGCTACGTCTTGAGATCGTCGCCATGCGTGACAAGGTGCGGGCGGCACATCCGGTCAAGGGTGATTTGTTTGATGTCAAGCACAGCCGGGGCGGCATGGTTGATGCCGAGTTTGCGGTGCAGTATCTGGTGCTGGCGCAATCTGCACAGCAACCCGCACTTAGGGCGAATGTGGGCAATATTGCCTTGTTGCAGCGCGCCGAGGCCGCTTGTTTGCTGCCGCCCGGCGTGGGCGAGGGGGCGGCCAACGCTTACCGAGCACTAAGGCGTGTGCAGCACCAGGCGCGTTTGAACGAAGCGCCCACGCAGGTCGCGCCCGGCGAGCTAGAGGCAGAACGCGCCGCTGTTCTCGCTTTGTGGGCGGCTGTGTTTGATTGATGTGAGAGGTATTCCCGTATTGGTTTCGGGTTATTGCGTTAGCAAAACGGCGGGAAACCCGCAAAATACGGTTTGTTTCAATTCCAAGCCCGAAAACTATTTCCCATGAGCAATCCAGACAGGTTTGGCAAACGCGGCCTTCTTGCCATCTTCCCAAAATTCGGCAGGCTACTAAGCATCTCTTTTGCGTTGAGTGGCTGCGCCATCAATGCGCCACCACCAACGGTGACTGTGGCCGCGCCGCCGCAGTGGTACGCCAGTTTGCCCGCAGCCGCCTCGGCTTCTGCCAGCGCCACCACCCCGGCCATCACTCCGGCTAGCAGGCTGCCGCACAATGGCAGCCTGACGAGCCTGTCACTGTGGTGGCAGCAACAAAACGACACCTTGCTGGTTGACATGATCAGTGCAGCGCAAATTGTCAGCGCCACTGTGATCACGGCGCGTTCCAATATCCAGCAGGCACAGGCCGCCACAATAGTCTCAGCAGCAGTCTTGTTGCCCACCGTTGATGGGGTGGGTAGTCTCAACCGCAGTGTGTCTGCACCGCCGAACCGAGTCACGGGAGTCCCAGCCCCCATCAATACGACCAGGCAGCTTGGCCTGCAAACCAGTTGGGAAATTGACTTGTTCGGGCAAAACCAGGCCAGTTTGAATGCCGACAGCGAGCGTCTGCTGGGCAGCCAAGCGCTCTGGCACGAGGCGCGGATATTGGTGGCGGCTGAAGTGGCCAGCCAGTACTACAGCTTGCGCGCCTGCGAGCAGTTGCTGCTAGTCACCAGCGCTGATGCCAAGTCCAGATTTGAAACCAGCCGCCTGACAGAGCTGCTCACCAAAGCCGGGTTTGGCGCACCCGCCACCGCCGCGCTGGCGCGTGCCACGGCGGCTGAGGGTAACAGCCGCATCACCCAGCAGCGTGCCGAATGTGATCTGAACATCAAGGCTTTGGTGGCGCTGACGGGCTGGAGCGAACCGGATGTGCGCCAAAAGCTGGTGCTATCGCCTGCGGCGGCTCCCCAACAAGGCATGACTGACATTTCAAGCGTGCCTGCCGACGTGTTGGGCCAGCGGCCTGATCTGTACAACGCGGCGAGAGAACTGAATGCCGCGAGTTTTGAGGTTGGCAGCGCCCGAGCCCAGCGCTACCCACGCCTGAGCATTGGCGGCAAGATTGCAGCCAACGGACTCAACTCGCAAGGTTTTACGCAACGTTTTAACACCTGGTCAATTGGCCCGGTGGCACTGACCGTGCCACTGTTTGACGGCGGTGCCGCAGACGCCAACGTTGACGCAGTCAAAGCGCGCTATGAAGAAGCCGCTGGCAAGTACCGCAGCGTGGTTCGTCAAGCCGTGCGTGAAGTCGAAGAAGCGCTGGTCACCCTGCAAAGCACGGCCGACCGGGGCAATGACACGCTGGTAGCCGCCGAGGGCTACCACGCATCGTTTGCCGGCATCCAGGCGCGTTACAAAGTCGGCCTGGCCAGTCTGGTGGAACTCGAAGAGTCCAGGCGTGCGCTGCTGGCGGCGCAAAGCGCCGTGGTGCTGCTGGACCGCGAGCGCCGTAATGCCTGGATAGCACTGTACAAAGCGCTGGGCGGCGGCTGGAGCACGGCTGCACAGCACCCCTCACCGATGATTTTTGACATTCCCGAAGCCTTTTTGCCTGACTGGTAAGCGCATTGGCGCATTGCATTGAAGTTATTGAAATTTCTCACACATGATTCCTATGAAATGACACGCATGAACTTTCTCAAGAATAAAAAAAATGCTGTTATTTCAATAGCGGGTTGCGCATTTATATTGGCTGCTACAGCCATTTTTGCTTCCAAATCTGGAGCTACAGACGATAAAAAAACGGTGATCGCCAAAGTGGCCCTGACCGTGACAACCGTGCAGCCTGTACAAAGCAGTCTGCCGCTCAAGCTGCCCGCCAATGGCAACGTGGTGGCCTGGCAAGAGGCCATCATTGGCAGCGAAGCCAACGGTTTGCGTTTGGTTGATGTCAAAGTCAATGTTGGCGACAGGGTGGCCAAAGGCCAGGTGCTGGCCAGTTTTGCCACCGATCAGATTAATGCCGAGGTGGCACAGGCGCAAGCCAGCCTTGCAGAGGCCGAAGCCAGTGCGCTGGATGCTGCAGGCAACGCCGACAAAGCTCGCACGCTGCAAGCCAGCGGCGCACTTAGCGAGCAGCAAATCAACCAATACACCACGGCTGACAAAACTGCCAAAGCCAGGCTGGAAGCCGCCAAAGCCATGCTGGCTGTGCAGCAGGTGCGACTGAGGCAAACCCGAGTGCTTGCACCTGACAGCGGCGTGATATCGAGTCGCAGCGCAACGGTGGGTGCGGTTACCGGCAGTGGCACGGAGCTGTTCAAAATGATACGCGGCGGGCGGCTTGAATGGCGCGCTGAAGTCACCAGTTCTGAGATGGCTGGCATCAAGCCCGGCACGGCGGCCAGCGTGACGGCGGCTAGCGGCGCGGTGGTCTTGGGCAAGGTACGCATGATTGCGCCGACGGTCGACAACGTCACACGCAATGCACTGGTGTACGTGGATTTGCCAGCCAACGCCAATATCAAGGCCGGCATGTATGCGCGGGGCGAATTTGAGCTCGGAAGCAGCAATGTATTGAGTCTGCCGCAGCAGGCGCTGGTGCTGCGCGATGGCTTTACCTATGCCATGCGGCTGGAGCCAGGTAACAAGGTCAGCCAGATAAAGCTGCAAACCGGTCGCCGCGCGGGCGATGCGGTTGAAATTGTCAAAGGGGCCAGAGCTGGCGAGCAGTTTGTCGCCAACGGCGCGGCCTTTTTAGCAGACGGCGACACGGTCAAAGTTGTAGTGGCGCAGCCAGCCAGCCCAGTTGCCACATCAAAAGCCTCAAAATAGCTCAACCCCTTTTTTTAACCTATCAAATAGGCCTGTAGCCCAATTAATACGAGATTAAGAAGCTATAAAATATATAGCATACAGGATTCACAGTTATGAACGTATCTACTTGGTGCATCAAGAACCCGATCGCCGCCATCATGTTTTTTGTCATGCTTTGCTTTGCAGGCGTGCTGAGCTACCAAAACATGAAGGTGCAAAACTATCCTGATCTGGATGTGCCCAGCATCATCATCATCGCCAGCCTGCCCGGCGGCTCGCCCGCCCAGCTTGAAACCGAGGTGGCGCGCAAGATTGAAAACGCCATTGCTTCGCTGCAAGGCCTGAAAAACATCTACACCAAGGTGCAAGACGGCGTGGTCACCATCACGGCTGAATTTCGGATCGAAAAGCCGATTCAGGAGGCGCTGGACGAAACCCGGTCGGCGGTGCAGCAGGTGCGGGCTGACATGCCCGCTGACCTGCGCGACCCGGTGATCCGCAAGATCAACATTGCGGGCGCGCCCATCCTGGCTTACACCATCAAAAGCAACAAACTGGACGACGAAGGCTTGAGCTGGTTTGTCGACGACACGCTGACCCGCAGCTTGCTGGCTGTGCGCGGTGTCGGCTCGGTCAGCCGTGTCGGCGGCGTAACGCGCGAGGTGCGGATTGCCCTGAACACCGCCAACATGCAGTCGCTAGGAATCAGCGCGGCGGCGGTGTCGCACCAGCTGCGGCAAGTGCAAATGGAAACCGCTGGCGGGCGGGCTGACCTGGGCAGCAGCGAGCAACCTGTGCGCACGCTGGCAACCGTCAAGTCGGCGGCTGAACTCGCTGCGATGGAAGTGAACTTTGGGGATGGCCGCAAAGCCCGCCTGGGGCAAATTGCCGATGTACAGGACACCACGGCCGAACAGCGTTCTGCCGCCCTGCTCAATGGCGTGCCCGTGGTTGGGTTTGAAATTTCCCGGGCTAAGGGTTCGAGCGAAATTGAGGTCGGGCGCGGCGTGCGCGCTGCGCTGGCGCAGCTCAAAGTCACCCACCCCGATATGGAACTGGTTGAGGCGTTTGACTTTGTCACCCCGGTGGAAGAAGAATACCGGGCATCGTTGACCCTGCTGGCCGAAGGCGCGCTGCTGGCGGTGCTGGTGGTGTGGCTGTTTTTGCGTGACTGGCGGGCGACGTTCATCACGGCGGTAGCGCTGCCGCTGTCGGTGATTCCGGCCTTCATCGGCATGAACTACCTGGGCTTTTCTATCAACGTGGTGACGTTATTGGCGCTCAGCCTGGTGATTGGCATTTTGGTCGACGACGCCATTGTCGAGGTGGAAAATATCGTGCGCCACTTGCGCATGGGCAAAACGCCCTACCAAGCGGCGATGGAGGCGGCAGACGAAATTGGTCTGGCGGTGATAGCCACCACATTCACGCTGATTGCGGTGTTTTTACCTACCGCCTTTATGAGCGGCATTGTGGGGAAGTTTTTCAAGCAGTTCGGCTGGACCGCCTCCTTGGCTGTATTTGCGTCGCTGGTTGTGGCGCGCATGCTCACGCCGATGATGGCCGCGTACTTGCTCAAGCCGATCGTTGACTACACCGAAAAAGACGGCGCGGTCATGCGCTGGTACATGCGCGCTAGCCGCTGGTGCTTGCAACACCGCTGGGTCACCGGGCTGGCAGCGATTGGTTTTTTTGTCGGTTCGTTGATGTTGATCCCGCTGTTGCCCACAGGCTTTATCCCGCCAGACGACAACAGCCAGACCCAGGTCTACCTGGAGCTTGCCCCCGGCACAAAATTAAAAGACACCAAAGCCGCCGCCGAGGCCACCCGCCAGATGCTGATGAAGGTCGAGCATGTCAAGTCGGTTTACACCACGGTGGGCGGCGGTGCGGCGGGCAGTGACCCATTTGCGCCCGGTGGTGCGGCTGAGACACGCAAAGCGACGCTGACGATTTTGTTGGCTGAACGCGGCCAGCGACCGCGTAAACAGGTGATTGAAAACAATATTCGCAAGGCACTTGAAGAGTTGCCCGGTGTGCGTAGCAAGGTTGGCCTGGGTGCGTCTGGCGAAGGCCTGGTACTGGCATTGACCAGCGAGAATCCGGCATCGCTGGCCGCCGCCGCAGCTGCGCTTGAAAAAGACCTGCGCACCATCCCCGGTTTGGGTTCGGTCGCCTCCAGTGCGTCGCTGGTGCAGTCTGAGCTGCTGATACGGCCTGACTTTGCCCGCATGGCCGACCAGGGCGTGACCAGTGCCGCCATTGGTGAGACGCTGCGCATTGCGACCGTGGGCGACTACAACGCCAGCCTGCCCAAGCTCAATCTGTCGTCACGCCAAGTGCCCATTGTGGTGCGACTGGCTGACGATGCCAAGACCGACATTGCCACGCTAGAACGCCTGCTGGTGCCGGGCGCCCGAGGCCCCGTCATGTTGGGTCAGGTCGCCACACTGGAGCTGTCAGGCAGCCCGGCCATCATTGACCGTTTTAACCGCTCACGCAATGTGAAGTTTGAAGTTGAGCTGTCGGGTTTGCCGCTGGGCGATGTCACGGCGCTGGTCAACAAGTTGCCTGCCATCGTCAATTTACCGGCGGATGTCAAGCAGGTCACCATTGGAGATGCTGAGTTGTTTGGCGAGCTGTTTGCCAGCTTTGGCCTGGCGATGCTGACAGCGGTGCTGTGCATTTACATCGTGCTGGTGCTGCTGTTCAAAGACTTCTTGCACCCGGTGACGATTTTGGTGGCGCTGCCTTTGTCGTTGGGCGGCGCGTTTGTCGGGTTGCTGCTGGCGGGTAAAAGCTTTTCCATGCCGTCGCTGATTGGCCTGATCATGCTGATGGGCGTGGCAACTAAAAATTCGATTTTACTGGTGGAATACGCGATTGTTGCCAGACGGGGCACCCTTCGACCAGCTCAGGACGATCGGGCTGTTAGCGAAAATGGACCCTGGCTGATCGAGCCGATGAGCCGCCTCGACGCGCTGCTGGATGCTTGCCACAAACGCGCCCGCCCGATTGTCATGACCACCATTGCCATGGGTGCGGGCATGGTGCCGATTGCCTTTGGCTGGGGCGCTGCGGACGGCAGCTTTCGCAGCCCGATGGCGGTAGCGGTGATTGGCGGGCTGATCACCTCCACGTTTTTAAGTTTGCTGGTGGTGCCGGCCGTGTACACCTTTATGGACGATATTGAGGCTGGGCTGGCGCGGCTCTTCAGGCGCAAGCCCAAAGCCGTGGCCTTAACGTCGCAAGCGCCCGTTTTATAATGCAAAACTTTTCTGACTAATTTGATCAACATGCAAAAACGTGTACTCCTTTCGGGTGCAACTGGCCTGATTGGAGGCGAGTTGATGCTCATTTTGGCGGCCAAAGGCATCTACAGCACGGCTGTGGTGCGTGCGCCAGACGATGCCACAGCCAAAGCCCGCCTCATAGAGCGGCTGCAAAAAAGCGTGCGTTACAAACCCGAATTTGACGAGTTTGTTTCTGCCGCCGCAGGCGACATTGAAGCGCCCGACTTTGGCCTCAAAGCCAGCGTGTTGCACTCTGCCGACGTGATTTTGCATTCAGCGGCTAACACCTCGTTCAAGGCCGATGCGGGCGTGTATCCCATTAATATCAAAGCCGCCACCAACTTCGGCGGCATTTTAAAAAACCTCAAACCCTCGCAGCGCGGTTTTTTTGTCGGTACAGCGGCGGTCACGATGATGCCGCGCGGTGTGATCACTGAAGACATGCCCTTTGCGGGCTATGCCAACGACTACATTCGCTCCAAGCGCGATGCTGAAACGCTGCTGCGTGCTTTGGGTGTGCCCTTTATCAGCCTGCGTCCCGGTATCGTGCTGGCGCGCGGCATTGACGACGCTAAACTGGCCAGGAACATGCTGTGGGCCATACCCGTGATGGCTGAACTGGGCGATGTCCCGCTCGACCCGCTGGCCCGGCTGGACTTTGCGCCAGTCGACTTTATAGCCAGCGCCTTTGCCGAAATGCTGCTGAAAAATGACCTCGCGCATGACTGCTACCATGTGTCAACGGGCGAAGCATCCATGACTTTTCAGGCGCTAGCCGATGAATTGATGCTGACCATGCCTGGCATTAAAAGGCTGGTGATGCGGGGTCGTGATTTTGTACCTGTGCCAAGTTTTGCACGCCAACGCTGGATGTTCGCAGCCCTGCAACCGTATTTGCCCTTTCTTACAGCCGACGCTGTGTTTAGTAATACCCGTTTGCGTGATGAAATTGGAGCGCTGGCGGTTGCGCCCGCCCCAATTAGCTATTTAGGCGATTTATTGGGGACATTCAGCCTGTCAGACGCGGTCAGGCAGATGTATACGCCGTAACAACACAGGTGTAACGGCTGAGGCAAGTCATCCTAATTGTGTAAAGAAGTGTTAAGCTATCAGCTTATATTTGAGTCATAAATAGGGTGCCCAAGGTTTTTGATGTGATGAATCCCGATCTAGTTAGTCTTTTTGCTGAGACCTTCGGTATTGCCGGAGAAAAGTTGCTACCAGGCGCAACGCTGGAGAGCCTTGGACTTGATTCTTTGGCGGTGATTGAGTTTTTGTTCCAAATCGAGGATCAGTTTCATATTCAGATCCCCGATCAAGCCAGCCCGCCCCGTACGCTCGACGAAATGATGCAACTGATAGAGCCTTTGATGGCAAAAGGCGATTCGGGTAACTTGGGAAACGCGGCGGCTGCCGCCTGAGCTCTCGCTACATGCGTCGCGTTGCCATCACTGGTTTGGGCGTTGTTTCTCCAGTCGGCTCGGGGGGTAACGTTTTTTTTGAGGCGTTGCTTGCGGTGAGGTCTGGCATACGCGAACTTCAAGTCGATTTCCCCACCGGGCCTGAACCGGTGCTAATGGGGCATATCGACTTTCATCCTGAGGAACACTTTGCCAAAACCAAACTGCTGACGATGGATCGCGTCAGCCAATTCGCGCTGGTAGCGGCGCGCGAGGCGATGGCACAAGCGGGTTTGGACGGCGAACTGACCGGCTTGCAGCCCGAGCGCTTTGGTATATCCGTGGGTACGGGCAGCGGCGGCACCACATCACTTGAAGCGGCTTACTACGCGCTGCTGGAACAAAAAGTTGCCCGGCTCCGGCCCATGACCGTCGTACTGGCCATGCACAATGCCATGGCAGCGCATCTGTCGATGGAGTTTGGCCTCAAAGGCCCGAGCAGTACCGTGTCCAATGCCTGCGCGTCCTCGGCTACCGCCATTGGTGATGCTTTTCGTCAAATTCGCCATGGCTATGCCGATGCCATGCTGGTCGGCGGCTCGGACGCATTACTCACCAAAGGTACCATCAAGGCTTGGCAAGCCATGCACACGCTGGCCAAACCCCATGCCGATGGGCCGGAAGCTTCGTGCAGGCCGTTTTCAAACGATCGTTCGGGTTTGGTGCTGTCTGAAGGCTCGGCGATGCTGGTGCTGGAAGACTGGGACACGGCCAAGCGCAGGGGTGCAAATATTTTGGCTGAGTTGGCAGGCTATGCAGCGACCACCGATGCGCATCACCTGACCCAACCCGAAGCCCGGGGTCAGGCCAATGCCATGTCTTTGGCTTTAAAGGACGCGGTTTTGAACACCAGCGACATTGGTTACCTGAATGCCCACGGTACAGCCACGGAAGTGGGCGATGTGGTGGAAACCAATGCGGTCAAACTGGTGTTTGAGAATTACGCCAAGAGATTGCCCATCAGTTCGACCAAGGCCGTGCATGGCCATGCGATGGGCGCAGCTGGCGCCATGGAATTTGCTGCCAGTGTGATGAGTCTGCGTTCCGGTCAACTCGCGCCCACCGCATTTTTGCAAACACCTGATGAGCGCTGTGATTTGGACTACATTCCCTTGCAGGCACGTAGCGTAAAAAATTTGCGCGCCGTTATGTCCAACTCGTTTGCGTTTGGTGGCTCAAACGCGGTCTTGATTGCCAAACAGGTTTAATCCTAAGGGTCCGTTCGGGAATAAGTTGTGCATTTGACCGTCAGATTCGGGATGCGATTCGAAACAACGCAGCGCGCCCGAAGCTGGCGAGTCAAATGTGCGAGTTATTCCTGAACGGACCCTAAGGTCAATGCTTGGCTTACATCACCCGATA
>JAYVPR010000307.1:0-5415 GCA_043757245.1 Polaromonas sp.
TTGATCGCCGAGGCAGTGGTATTCCAGGCCGATGTGATGCTGCTGCCAGGACCAAAAATGTCCACGCACGTACCGTAATTGGAATAGGAAGCCATGGCATCGCTGCTGGTCGTGGCGCCCACCGTGATGGCCGTGGGCTCCGATGCCGGGGAATATTTGCACGCATCGGCACTGCTGTTGCCGGCGGCCACCACCATGGTGATGCCTTTGCTCACCGCACCTGCGACCGCCGCGTTCACGGACGTGGACAGACCGCCCCCAAGCGACATGTTGGCCACGGCCGGCCTCGCGGTGCTGTTGGCCGCCCAGTCAATGCCAGCAATGACACCACTGAAGGAGCCTGAACCAGTGCAATCGAGCACCCGCACAGGAATCAGCGAGACGCCTTTGGCTACGCCCCAGGTTGTGCCGCCCACGGTGCCTGCAACGTGGGTACCATGACCATTGCAGTCATTGGTGCCATTGGTGTCGGCGATCACGTTGTAGCCTGGCATCAAACGGCCAGTGAACTCCACATGATCGGAGCGGATTCCCGTGTCTATGATGAAAGCATTAACACCCGAACCCGTCGAGTTGAAGTAGTACTGACTGTCAAGGGGACGGTCAACCTGATCGATGCGGTCCAGCCCCCACGTCGCCTGGTTTTGAGGAGACGCCAATTGGTTGAGAGAAACAGTCTGATCCTGCTCGATGTAGTCCACAAGTGGGTTGTTTCGGATGGCTTGCAAAGCTGCATCGGGCAGTGTGACGGAAAAGCCTTTCAGTGCGCTGGTGTAAGTGTGGTGAACCTGTCCATTGAGCCCACGCATGATGTTGGCAGTCTCAGAAGCCGGGTTACCTACGCTGTTTTTGAAAACCACGATATAACGCCCCACAATTGGCTTGGACGGTGCAAAGACGTGAGCCGCCGGAGGGGAGGCTGGCTGTGCCAGCACAGCAGAGGCGGACACTGCGAAGGTTGCTGCGAAAAGAATACGCGCAACATGATGAGCTTGTGTAACCATGATCAACTCCTGTGAGGGGGATGTCTTCAGTGAGCGCAGTGGTGGCCACGCCATCGATTAAATCAGCGCTTTATTGTAAAGGTGATTTCTATAAATCGTGCGAACTTCGCGCAGGCTCTTTGGCGACCTGATTGCCGGCCACGGCGCAGTGAAAAGCACTGAAAAAACTGGGGTCAGCTTTTCAAGCTGATTGGAATAGGACCCCAATTATTTTATGTTTGTGGGTGTGCTGCTGGGCTTTGTGGTCGTCGGCGCGATGACGATGACGATGACGATGCTTGGATGTCGATGCCGATGTGCTCCGGGAGCCTGTGCTCTCTCCTAGCGCGTTTAGCGCTTCGTAGCGCTTTTCAACAAGTCGGCCAACTCGGACTTCCAAAAGCGGGCTTGTGCTGTCGTACCGTGACCAGCGGTTTGCTCGCTGGCGGGGATGAGAAAGTAACGCGCGTTTTTCAGGCGTTTGATCTCTTTGTCCATCACGCCTGTTTCTGGCGGGTTGCGCTCGTCGTCGGCGGAGTTGATCGCCAGCAAAGCAGCCTGGATTTTTTCTAGCTCGGGCGATGGGTTGTAGTCGCTTGACGATTCCCACTGGTACAGGTGATCGTTGGCATCACCTGTAAACGGCGCCTTCAAGCGCTGGTCGAGTAGTTGGTCAGCCTTTTCACGCGTGGGTGCGGCCTTGTAATAGGCTAGCGAGCCACCATTCGTAGCCGTGGCGTAAAACGCTGACGCAAACTGCGCGCTGGCGGGCTGTTGGGTGTAGTTACCGCCCTGCCATGCGGGGTCGTTACGAATCGAGTCGATGATGAGACGACGCATCATCCAGTTGCGACTGGACATTTCAGTCGGCTGTGAGGCCATGGGCACCAGCGCGTCCATGAAGCAAGGGTACTTGCTACCCCATATCCACGTTTGCATGCCGCCCATTGAGTTGCCAATCACCACGCGCAGATGCTTGACACCCAAATGCTCCGTCAGCAGCCGATACTGCGCCTGCACCGCGTCGTCATAGTTGTACCTGGGGAACTTGGTTTTCAGTCCATCCGATGGCTTGGACGACTGGCCTGCGCCTATTGAGTCAGGCAAGATGATGAAATACTTCGCTGCATCCAGTGGCTGCCCTGGCCCAAACAATTCGCCCGCAAACGCGGGATTGAGCATGGTACTGGCAGAGCCGGTGGTGCCGTGCAGCACCAGTACTGGCTCGCCTGTCGGTGCACCAACGGTGGTGTAGGCCAGGCGCAGCTCGGGCAACACCTCCTGGGTATGAAATTTAAAATCTTTAACCACCCAACTGCCTTTTTGCGGCGCAGGGTAATCAGCTGCAAAACCAGCTGTTGCACCCAGACAGCACGCGGCAAAAATAAAAAATACTTTTATGGATTTAACGTATTTGAATAGGATCATGGTCATAGCTTTCGATTGTTCGGTTCAACGTAAAACGGCACTGGCTTCGGCCAACATGATTAACAGGGCAGCATCCACTGGCAGCAAAAAACCTTCTCTGGTAGCCCTGTCAGCCGCCTTGCGTACAGCGGCTACGTAGCCGTCATGGCTTGTGTAGCGCTCCTGCAGTGACAAGCGTGGGTCCCCTATCGCTTTGCGCTCCTCGAGCGTGCGGGCGAACGGGATCATGCCGCCCACGTAGTTGCAGATTTGTCCTTGGTGAAAAGGCCTTGCCCCGCCGGCGGTGATATTCCAGCCCAGGTAAGTGCCCAACGGCGCATCAAGTAACACCACGGGCACGCCGCCCAGCTCGTTGCCGTCCGCATTTACTTTGGGTGCAAACATTGGCAAGACCTGCCGAATAAGCGGCGGTGCGTTTGATGCAATACCCGAGCCGTCTGCTGCGTTGAACTGCGGGCCCCAGTCGTAGTCAATCACCGGCATGATGAAGTCCGGCTCTGGCACGCCGGGCCGCAGCTGCGGCAGCGTGGGGAAACCCAGCGCCGCCTTGGTGGCCAGCGCCAGCGTGCCTTGCGAGTCACCGTTTTTAGCGGCTAGCGTTGGCCAGCGGCTGGGGGGTGGCTCAGTGCCGCGCATCACCCATTGCCGAAAATGTACGCGCAGTGCATTCACAGTTTCGGTATGCGGCACGGGGTTGGCTGGCAACACGCCCGTGCCGTAGTTGTTGCCGGGGCATGCTGCGCCTCCATTGGGCAAGCCAACGCCGGGCAAGCTGCTGTCAAACCCGCCAGCGCCACCGCCGTGATTGGAGCTTGCGATGTAGTAGCGTCGCACGTTGCGCGGCAAGGGCAAATCGGCTTTGGCATCTGTGCCTACCCACTCGGGCGTGAGCTTGAGCGCCCAGACTTCAGCGGAGCCAAAATGTTCGACGATTTTGGGACAGGTGCGCGTGGCTTCGCAGCGGTCCAATATGCCTGCTGCTGGCCCGCCGCGCACCGGGTCCGCATGACGCGACCACCACTGCGGCCCCTCGCTGCCGGCTTGGTATAGCTCCAGCACGCCATCGGGTTGAGCCCAACGAAAGTTAAGCGCAATGCGCCGACCCGCAATGATGGGCCAAAGGCCGTCATGCACCTGTTTGCCTGCTTCATCGCGGTTAAAGCCCAGATGCAGCCAGCCGCGCAAAAAATTTCCGGACTGCGACACACCACGGCCAATGCTGTGCGTGATGGCTTTGGCAACCGGGTTAGGCGTGCCCGTATCGTCAGCCACAGCAGTTTTAAAGAACACACCGACATCGCGCCATGCCGCAAAACCAACACCCAGCACATAGGGGTCAGCGGCTTTGAAAACCACCTGGTACAGCTTCGCCGCATCATAGCCGCTGCGTAAGCAGATTTGCGTGGCGTCCGGCGTACCGGGGAAAGGGTTGGTCGCATCACACTTGGCCCAGGCCCAGTCGGCAGGGGCTATTGGCGTTTCACCGACCACTTCGCCGCGTGTTGACTCGGCCGTGCGCGACACCAGCTTGGCCTGCTGGGTGTCCAGGCTAGCAGGCTTGTAGGGCACAGGGTTACTCTGCACGATCAACGGCTGTGATGCCATGCCGCTGCGGTTGACGATGCGGGCAAAAACATCACCCGTCACTACCGATCCATCTGGATTTTTAGCTACAGGCAATTTCAGCCAGTGCGGCTGCGTTACGCCCATGCCGGCCCTGACTGCGGTGTTACCTGCGTTGTCACCCTGCCAGGCGCTTGTTAAGTCGATATCGCCGAACTCACGCTCCTGCACGACGTTGGGTCGGCGTACACCTCGGTTGGGCACCTCATGCCACATCAGGCCGCTGGCTTGCTGCATATCCACCGGCTTGGTCAGCATGAAGGTGGCAACGTAACGCACCTTGCCGTCGGCATCTTTGGCCAGCTCGATGTCTTGAATCAGCGCATTGCCCGGGGCTTGAGGATCAAGCTCGCCAAAGGCCCGGCCCGCTAGCTGCTCAAACGCGATACCGCCAGAACTCAACGCAGGCAAAGGAGTGGTTTCATCAACAACGATGCGGGTAATGCGGGCGTGACCAGTTGTTGGGGCTGCGAGAAAAGCAGCGCAAACCACGGCTGAGGAAAATATTTGAAGCAAAGCAAGTTTGGGCATTGAGTTGGGCATTCCTGGAATTTTTGTCGTTTTAATTATGAGGGGAAAACGACGCGCGCTCGCCATAAAAATACCTAGGAGCCTGGGCGGCAGAAGGCGTCGAAGCGAAAATTGACCCCAGCGATGGCCAAATTTTTGACGATTTCGCCGCCCAGGCTCCTAGCCCATCTTTGTCAACTTTCACCCATTTTCCCGTCCGAACCGGGCGCAAACCCGCATGAATGCTGGATTCTGGATTCTGTAAAAATGACGACATGTAGTGCCCTACTATTTTTGTGCGAGTAACGTAAAACCCATAATTTGGTGCCTCATCGTGCGATGTTCATTCGGTGCCCCCAAACCCGCAGCAGTAAGTCTGGCCAGTCCTACACCACCTATCGGCTGGTGCAAAGTGTTCGCACCGAGCAAGGCATCAAACAATTAACCCTGCTCAATCTGGGCAGTCATTTCGATTTACCCAAAGACCAGTGGCCACGACTGGCCCAACGCATCGACGAGTTGCTGCACAACCAACCCTCTTTGATCGCATCGACCTTGTCCGAGCAAGCCCAGACGCTGGCACAGCGTTACCGGAGGTGCCACGTCCATGCGTAACGCTTTGCATGCCTTCTAGCGACGTGGCCGGGGGCGGCTAGAACGAAGATTCCTAGTTGATCTTCCTGACGTTGGCTGGAGGTCTAAAAGTGCCACATATCGACGCGCCGCAGGCGCACCAAAAAACTTTAAGGATGCTCTGCATAACCCCATGCGATGTGTGGTAGCGCAGGCTTGGGCGATCTGCGGCGTTGTATTTCTTGCCAATAGTCCAGCTATTGGACTGCGAAATACGCCTTGCAGCTCATCCCAACCT
>JAYVPR010000308.1:0-5368 GCA_043757245.1 Polaromonas sp.
AGTGCAGCTACGCGCCGACGAAGCCGTGCCTTACGGCAAAGTGGTGGAGGTGATGGGCACAGCGCAAAAAGCGGGTTTGAACCGCATTGGCTTTGTGGCTGATGCGCCAACCACTGCGCTTGCAACCGTGCCGCCACTACCCAATCGTTGAACCGCTAAGGTCAACACTTAAAATCTGTCATCCGCAGCGATTGGCTGCCTTACCTGGCTAGCCAGGTATTTTCTGCCTCAGAATTAATTTCCATGCAAGCTACCCAACTTTCAAAGTCCTACGACCATAAGCCCATCGAGGCCGCTGCCCAAGTCCATTGGACGGCGAACAACGCCTACCGCGTCGAGAATCATGACGTACCCAACAAACCGCTGGGTAAATACTACGCCTGTTCGATGCTGCCTTACCCCAGTGGCAAGCTGCACATGGGCCATGTGCGCAACTACACCATCAACGACATGCTGACCCGCTACCTGCGCATGAAGGGCTACAACGTCTTGATGCCCATGGGTTGGGACGCCTTTGGTTTGCCCGCCGAAAACGCCGCCATGAAAAACGGCGTACCACCCGCCAAATGGACATACGACAACATCGCCTACATGAAGCAGCAAATGCAGGCGCTGGGTCTGGCGATTGACTGGTCGCGTGAAGTAGCCACCTGCGATGCGAGCTACTACAAGTGGAACCAGTGGTTGTTTTTGAAAATGCTGGAAAAAGGTATTGCCTACCGCAAGACGCAAGTCGTGAACTGGGACCCGGTGGACATGACCGTGCTGGCCAATGAACAAGTGATTGACGGCAAGGGCTGGCGCACTGGTGCGGTGGTTGAAAAGCGCGAAATTCCAGGCTACTACCTGAAGATCACCAGTTACGCTGAAGAGCTGCTGGGCCATGTCAAAGACGGACTGCCCGGCTGGCCCGAGCGCGTCAAGCTGATGCAAGAAAACTGGATTGGCAAAAGCGAGGGCGTGCGCTTTGCGTTTACACACGACATTAAAAATACAGCGGGTCAACTGATTGGTGAAGGCAAGATGTACGTCTTTACCACCCGTGCAGACACCATCATGGGCGTGACGTTTTGTGCGGTGGCGCCCGAGCACCCGCTGGCGCTGCATGCAGCAATCAGTAACCCCAAGCTCGCTACATTCATTGAAGACTGTAAATCCGGCGGCACCACCGAGGCCGAGCTGGCTACGCAAGAGAAAAAAGGCCAACGTACGGGCTTGTTTGTCACGCATCCGCTCAATAGCGAGCAGATTGAAGTCTGGGTCGGCAACTATGTGCTGATGAGCTACGGCGATGGCGCGGTGATGGGCGTGCCTGCGCATGACGAGCGGGATTTTGAGTTTGCGAACAAGTATGGTTTGGCTATCAAGCAGGTGGTTTCCGCAACCGTTCGGGCTGAGCTTGTCGAAGCTGGAGTCAACCCTTCCTTCGACAAGCTCAGGATGATCGGAGCTGCAGGCTCAGGGCGAGCGGGTGAGTTTTCATCCAGCGTATGGGCCGACTGGTATGGCGACAAACAACAAGGCATGGCGGTTAATTCTGGCAAATACAACGGCTTAACTTTCAAAGCCGCCGTTGACGCTGTCGCCGCTGACCTGATCGCCAAAAACTTGGGCGAGAAAAAAACTACCTGGCGTTTGCGCGACTGGGGCGTGAGCCGCCAGCGCTACTGGGGTACACCGATACCCATCATTCATTGCACAGAACATGGCGCAGTGCCCGTGCCTGAAAAAGACCTGCCTGTCGTTTTGCCGCTTGACTGCGTGCCCGATGGTTCAGGTAACCCCTTGAACAAGCATGAAGGTTTTCACGCTGGCGTGGTGTGCCCTGTTTGCGGCAAACCAGGACGCCGCGAAACCGACACGATGGATACGTTCGTCGACAGTTCCTGGTACTACATGCGGTACTGTGATCCGAAGAACGATCAGGCGATGGTCGCAGAAGGCGCCAACTACTGGATGCCGATGGACCAGTACATTGGCGGCATTGAGCATGCCATTTTGCATTTGCTCTACGCCCGCTTCTGGACCAAAGTCATGCGCGACATTGGTTTGACAAAAGCCGATGAACCGTTCACCAAACTGCTGACCCAAGGCATGGTGCTGAACCACATTTACTCGCGCAAAACAGACAAGGGCGGCATGGACTACTTCTGGCCGAAAGAAGTCGATGACATTCATGACGCAGATGGCAAAGTGCGTACCGCTAAACGCAAAACCGACGGTCTGATCGTGAACTACGAAGGCGTGGGCACGATGAGCAAAAGCAAAAACAACGGCGTGGATCCGCAGGACCTGATTGAAAAATACGGTGCTGATACCGCACGCCTCTACACCATGTTCACCGCCCCGCCAGAAGCCACGCTGGAGTGGAATGACGCGGGCGTGGAGGGTAGCTACCGGTTCTTGCGCCGGGTTTGGAATTTCAGTGTCAAATTAAATGCTACTAATTCAGGAGCTTCTAGCATCGGTATTGATTCGTCAAAAGGCCTATTTAGCAAGGAAGTCAAGGCTTTCAGGTTCGAGATTCATACGGTGTTGAAGCAGATCGACTACGACTACCAGCGCATGCAGTACAACACCGTGGTGTCCGGTAGCATGAAGTTGCTCAATGCGATGGAAGACTTTAAAGGTGATGTGACTGACGCCTCAAACGCCGCGCTGCATGAAGGCTTCAACATTCTGCTGCGCTGCCTGTACCCTGCTTGCCCGCACCTGGCGCATGCGCTGTGGGTTGATTTGGGCTATGCCAAACAGCATGGTGATCTGCTTGATGCCCCCTGGCCGGAAGTCGATAGCGCTGCCTTGCAGCAAGACGAAATCGAACTCATGCTGCAAATCAATGGCAAGCTGCGCGGCTCTGTCACTGTCAGCGCCACCGCCGACAAAGCCACCATTGAGGCCGCTGCGCTGGCTACAGAAGCGTTCATCAAACAGGCGGCGGGTGCTGTACCCAAAAAGGTGATTGTGGTGCCAGGCCGGCTCATCAACATCGTTGTTTAAGTTTGAACACAAAGGAAAACACATGCAACGCCGTTTTTGCCTCACCCTGCTAGCCACCAGCATGACGCTTGGCGTGACGGGCTGCGGCTTTGCGCTGCGCAAGACGCCTAACTTTGCGTTCAAGTCGCTGTTTTCACCATTTCCTGAAAGCTCCACACTCGGTACTGAGCTCAAGCGTTCGCTTGAATCTGGCGGCAATGTTCGTGTGATCAGTGATGTGCGGCAGATTGACCAGGCCGAGGTAATTTTGGAGGTGCTGCAAGACCAGCGTGAAAAATCCGTGGTCGCTTTGAATGCCTCGGGGCGGGTGCGCGAGTTTCAGTTGCGCATCCGATTCAGGTTCAAACTGCGCACCGCTAATGGCAATGAGCTGATTTCCACGACTGAAATTTTGCAGAAGCGTGAGATCAGTTTTAATGAATCTGCGGTGCTGGCCAAAGAGTCAGAAGAAGGTCTGCTGTACCGCGAGATGCAGAGCGACATCATCCAGCAAGTTATGCGCCGCCTGGCATCTGTCACCACGCTGTAATCACCAGACCATGAACCTGGCATCTCACCAGCTAGGCGAGCATTTAGAGCGCGGCATCAAAAGCCTGTACACGCTGCATGGTGACGAACCGCTGCTGGTGCAAGAGTTTGCCGACAGCTTACGCGCTAAAGCCCGCAGCCAGGGCTACACAGAACGTACTGTTCATACGGTTCAAGGCGCGCATTTTGACTGGAGCGAGGTGCTGGCCAGCGGCGGCTCGCTGAGCTTGTTTGCCGACAAACAAATCGTAGAAATTCGCATCCCCAGCGGTAAGCCCGGCAAAGACGGCTCGCAAGCCTTGCAGCAAATTGCCGAGCGCGCGCAGGGCGACGATTCAACGCTGACGCTGATCATGCTGCCCCGGCTTGACAGCATGACCACCAAAGGCGCGTGGTTTGGCGCACTGGAGAGTTACGGTATCACCGTCAAGTTTGAGCCGATTGCACGCAGCAACTTGCCGCAATGGCTATCGCAACGCCTGGCTGCCCAAGGCCAGCGCGTGGCAGCCGGCGAAGAAGGCCAACGCACGCTGCAATTTTTCTCTGACCGGGTGGAAGGCAACCTGCTGGCCGCGCACCAGGAGATTCAAAAACTGGGGCTGCTGTACGGCACGACGGATGGCGGTACGTCTTCTAGCATATTAAGCTTTGAACAGGTTGAAAACGCGGTGCTGAATGTTGCGCGTTACGACGTGTTCAAGCTGTCTGAAGCGGTGCTGGGCGGCCAAACGGTGCGCGTGGCGCGCATGCTCGACGGCCTGCAGGCCGAAGGTGAATCAGAAGTGCTGGTGCACTGGGCGATCAGTGAAGACATTCGCAGCATGAAGCGCGTCAAAGACGCCATAACCGCCGGGCGCCCCATGCCGATGGCCTTGAGAGAAAACCGCGTTTGGGGCATCAAGGAAAAGCTTTACGAGCGGGTGCTACCGGGCATCACCGACGCCACCCTCGCCAACCTCTTGACCGCAGCGCACAAGGTAGATGGCATTGTCAAAGGCTTAAAACAACCCGATTGGCCCGCCAGCGGCTGGCAGGCATTGCATCGACTCGCTAGTATGGTGTGTGAGCAGTGCGCAGCGCCGAGCCGTCCCGCGCAAGCACAGGTACGAGGTCGTTGATTAACGCATGAAGCGGAAGTAATAGGCTGAGAATCCGTATCCACGACCGCGACGCCCATGCAAACATCTCTGCCCACCCTTGATATTGCGCGCACAGCGCTAGCCCTGCACCTGAGTCCGCGCGGCAGCCTGCTGGCCTTGCCCGAGGTTGATGCGCCCCCGCTGTCTTCAAGCACAACCGCCGATCTGGCCCAGGCATTTGCGCGCGGTGCGGGGCATGGCTTGCTGCACTTGGGTGCGGCTTGTGTTGACCATGCATTGCCCGCGGCCTGGCGCTGGTGGCGTGACTTTGCCGTGCGCTATGTCACTGCGCTGTGTGCGCTACCTTCGCCTCCATTGGCGGCCGGCCATGCAGCGCTTGAGCCGCTCGTTTTGCCTGCTTTACCTGCATTGCCTGCGCTCGAAACACTCCACGCATGGGTAGCCGATGCACCCCCCATGCAGGGTGCTGAATACCTCAGCCCTGATGTGTTGATCAGGCTATGGGCGGATATGAATGCCGCCCTGCAGGCCGAACTCGCAGCATCTGCACTGAGTTTGCAGGCATTTTTAAAGTCATGTCATCCGGTTTGGAACATGGTCGGGCGTGTGCATTTCAACCTGGCCGAAAACCGTAAAGACCCCGACTACCCCTTTGCATTTTTAGCGACCTACACAGCCCGCTTGTCGGCTCAAGGCAAGGCGCAACACCAGCCGCTGTCGCAGGCCTTGGCCGAGTTTTC
>JAYVPR010000309.1:0-5346 GCA_043757245.1 Polaromonas sp.
TTTGAGCTCGGCCACTCGATCCAGGTAGCGCTGGTAATTGCGACCTTCAATGCCCTGTTTTTCAGGCTCGCCATTGTTGAATTCTTTTTGCTGCTCGGCCAGTTTGGCTTCGGCCTTTTTTAGTTCTGATTCAAGAATGCTGCGCGAGTCGCTGTCGCGTGCTTTTTGGTCCGGGCTGCCATCGGTACGGTTGCCTGAAGTTGTGCCAGCGGAAGCCACACGCACAGCGGGCGCTCGCTGCACTGGCGTGCCCTGCACCACCGTCACATTGCCGCCCACCATGGTTTTACAGCCGCGCTGTTGCGCATCTTTGGCGTTGTTGATGTATTCAGTGCTGTTTCCGTCTGCGCCCACGCAGCGGTAAATTTGCGCCGATGCCAAACTACAGGTCATGGCCAACAAAATGCTAAGTGACGAGATTAATAAAGTGTGTGTCATGCGTAACCCCATTTGCCATTTGGCTTTGGACGGCCTGTCAGTATGCGGCATACGCGTGAAAAGTCAAAGTTATCTGGCCATAACCCCACGCTATAACAAAAAAAGGACAGCTAAAGCCGTCCTTTTTTCGCCACAGCGGTGGTATTAGCGTTAATTACAGCGCCAAGTAAAACGCCGTTTACGCCGCTATTTACAGCGAGTAGTACATGTCGAACTCAATCGGGTGCGTGGCCATGCGCAGGCGCGTGACTTCACCCATTTTCAGTTCAATGTAGGCGTCAATCATCGAATCAGTGAACACGCCACCTTTGGTCAAAAAGCCGCGCCCCACGTCCAGGCAGTCCAGCGCTTGGTCCAGGCTATGACACACAGTTGGGATTTTTGCGTCTTCTTCTGGTGGCAGATGGTACAAGTCCTTCGTGGCGGCTTCGCCAGGGTGGATTTTGTTCTCAACACCATCCAGGCCAGCCATCATCAAGGCAGCAAAACCAAGGTACGGATTCATCAGTGGATCCGGGAAGCGCGCCTCAATGCGGCGACCTTTCGGGTTGGCCACATACGGGATGCGAATCGAAGCTGAGCGGTTTTTAGCCGAGTAAGCCAGCTTGACCGGCGCCTCATAACCAGGCACCAAGCGCTTGTAGCTGTTGGTGCCTGGGTTGGTGATGGCGTTCAGGGCGCGTGCGTGCTTGATGATGCCGCCGATGTAGTACAGCGCAAAGTCTGACAAGCCCGCATAGCCGTCACCGGCAAACAGGTTTTTGCCATCTTTCCAGATCGACTGGTGCACGTGCATGCCGCTGCCGTTGTCGCCAACGATAGGTTTTGGCATAAAGGTGGCGGTTTTGCCGTAAGCGTTGGCCACGTTTTGCACCACGTACTTAAGTATTTGCGTCCAGTCGGCGCGCTGCACCAGCGTGCTGAACCGGGTGCCGATTTCGTTTTGGCCAGCGCCAGCGACTTCATGGTGAAACACTTCAACCGGGACGCCCAGCGACTCAAGCACCAGCGACATTTCAGCGCGCATGTCTTGCGTGCTGTCTACCGGTGGCACCGGGAAGTAGCCGCCCTTGACGGTTGGGCGGTGGCCGCGGTTGCCGCCTTCCAGCTTGGTGCCTGAATTCCATGGCGCCTCGTACTCGTCGATTTTGAAGAAAGTGCCTGACTGGTCAGTGTTCCAGCGCACGTCATCAAAAATAAAGAATTCTGGCTCTGGGCCGAAGAAGGCGGTATCACCCAGGCCGGAGGCCTTCAAATACGCTTCCGCGCGTTTGGCGATCGAGCGTGGGTCACGGTCGTAGGACTTGCCGTCGGTTGGGTCGAGCACATCGCAGCTTAAAAACAGCGTGGTTTCTTCAAAAAACGGATCCAGATTGGCGGTGTTGGCATCGGGCATGAGCAACATGTCCGATGCTTCAATGCCCTTCCAGCCAGCGATGGATGAACCATCAAATGCGTGACCGGAGGCGAATTTGTCTTCGTCAAAATGGGACACAGGCACGGTGACGTGCTGCTCTTTACCACGGGTGTCGGTGAAGCGAAAGTCAACAAACTTGACTTCGTTTTCCTTGACCATTTTCATGACGTCTGCGACGGTCTTTGCCATCAAAATCTCCTGTAGATAGTGTTGTGAAGGGTTGTAAAAATATTCTTAAGCACGAATGAATGCACTTTTTGTGCCAAACACCAAAGCGTGTCGGAATTCAAAGGACATCAAAGAACAGGCTTGATTGTGCCGCTAAAAACTGCTTTCTAAGCATGCAGATTCGCTTTAAAAAGCAGAAAATTTTGCTTGACGCACTATTTTGTACATTTTTTTGATTGCACCTGTTTGGTGCAAAATTGTCGCACCATTTAAGTGCAAAAGTTCAACGCACAAGTTCAGGACCCAGTTTCAAATTAAATTGCGCCAGCCCGGCCAACAGTGCAGGATAGGCCAACTCAATCGCCGCTGGCGCTCCCTTTACACCCAGCTCAATGTGCCTGCCGTAAGTGGGGTGGTCAACGCTCGGCAGGCTGAAAACTTTTACACCCGCATGGGCCGCTTCAATCGCTTCCATCAGCGGTGTCAGTGTCGCTTCCATTGAACCTGACACGATGACCGACTTTTCAATGTGGGCTGACTTTTGGTGCAAGTGCGGGTAATGCGTATCCAAAACCCACGCCATCATCGGCCAGGCCATGACGGGGAAGCCTGGTAAAAAATGCACAGCACCCTGCCCTGCTTGGCAAGTAAACCCAGGGATCTTGTTGTACGGGTTAGGAATGATCTCGGCATCAATCGGAAACATGCCCATGTTCAGGCGATGAATATTGTCATGCCTGTCCGCATCAAACGGCACACCCTGTTCTTTGGCTGTGTCTTTCATGCGTTCGGTGATCAGCGCTTTGGCCTCGGGATGCAGCGCCAGCTCAACGCCTAACGCTGCGGCTGCGCATTGGCGGGTGTGGTCATCAGGCGTAGCCCCAATGCCGCCGCATGAAAACACCACATCGCCAGACGAACGCGCCGCTGCAAAAGCGCGCGCCAGTGTGGCGGTGATGCGGGCTTTGTCGTCGCCCACGTAGTCGGCATAGGCAAGCTGCAGGCCGCGCGCGCCCAGCAGTTCAATGGCCTTGGGCAGGTGTTTGTCAGCCCGTTTGCCAGACAGGATTTCGTCGCCGATGATGATGATTGCGAAGTGGGTCATGGAAATTTAAATTAAACAGATTCAGGGTTGCGCGCCAGGGGCGGGTAAGTCTGTGACAGAGGCTGACTTATTTGCTATTAACTCAGGAGCTGTTTGCGCATTGATTTGTTGGTCTACAGCGTTATTTTTCTTACGCAATTGCTCTAGCGCATCTAGTGTGTAGTGCGCAAACCAGAGCGATGAAAAAGCAAAGACCAGCGTGTAAATCCAGATCGCCACCGGCACCAATATCGGTGCCAGCGCCACAAACATGGCACCCGATGCCCAAATCACAGTAGGCGCAGCACCCAGGTAGCCGCTGATAATGCCAATGCCCAGCAGCGATGCGCGGTGCTCTTTAAAAATCTGTCTGCGCTCCTCGCTGCTGGCGTGGTCTACCAGCGCGTCATACGACATCACGCGGTACGTCAGCCAGCCCCAAATCAGCGGCGGCAAAATCAGAATCAAAGGCGGTACCAGCCACAGCGGAATTGATAGCACCAGCGCAATCGCCGCCAGCACGGTGGAGCCTAATGACCAGAACAAGCTGGCCATCATCGAGCCGCCCTTTTTGCGCTCCAGCGCAGGAAAGCGCCGCTCAGCCACCAGTGCCACCATGGCGGGTGTCATGAAAACCGCCACAAACAGCAGCGAGACAATCACAATCACCGGGATCGCCAAGAACAGCAGCAACACCGGCGCAAGCACCAGGCGCAGGTTGCTCAAACCCAGGCCTTCAAGCCAGCGCACCATGGAGGCCAGCAGCTCAAAGCTCTCCAAATTGCTGCGCACGGCGGCCACTGCAGCCTCCCAGTAAAAGTAACCCAGGCCCAGCGACACCACCGCCATGATGACCAGCGGCAGCACCGACAGCGCAATCACACGTGGATGCAGGCAGTACATGGCCGCGCGCCAAAAGGAATTGAGGAGTTTGCTCATGGGGTAAGAATAACGCTTTGACTAGGAGCCTGTCGGACTATCGGCATCGAAGCGAAATTCGACCCCGGCGAGGATGGTTTTTGCCGGATTTTCAGGCCAATAGCCCCGCTATTGGTCAAAAAGACGGTGAAAAATAGACCGCTGCGGTCGGATTGCAGCCGATGACCCGATAGTCCGACAGGCTCCAAGACACTTTGATTTAGGATGAACCGATGCAACGCTTGAACATCAACGGCCAACGGCTTGAATTGCGCCAAATCAGCGGCTCAGATGCTCTGTCGCCAATCGTCTTTTTGCACGAAGGTTTGGGCTCGGTCACCCTGTGGACGCAGCGCGGACAGGACTGGCCGCAGGCCGTTTGCCAGGCTACAGGCCGCGCGGGCGTGGTGTATTCACGCCGTGGCTACGGGCAGTCAGACCCCACGCCATCTGGCCGCAACGTTTTGCCGCCCGATTACATGCACCGCGAAGCCTGGAAAGTCTTGCCCGATTTACTCGCGCAACTGAACATTCAAAACCCGGTGCTGCTCGGCCATTCAGACGGTGCAACAATTGCCCTGCTCTACGCCAGTCAGCACCCAACCACAGCCTGCATTGCAATGGCTCCCCATGTTCTGGTTGAAGGCGTTGCGGTGAATGCAATTGGTCAAGCGAAGATGGCTTTTGAATCGGGCAATCTGCGGCAGCGCCTGGTCAGGCATCACGCAGACGTTGATGGTGCTTTCTGGCAATGGAATGATGCGTGGTTATCGCGTGGCTTTGCCAGCTTTGACATTCGCGCCGAATGCCAGCGCATCACCGCGCCGCTACTGCTGGTGCAAGGCGTCGATGACGAGTATGGGACGATGCTGCAGCTTGATGAAATCGCCTTGACAGCGCCGCACGCGCGGCAGCTTCGACTGGCTGATTGTGGGCATTCACCACACCGCGATCAGTCTGAAAAAAGTCTCATAGCCATTTCCACGTTTTTAAATGACTTCAATTAGACGCAAGCTGGCATCGACGTCGTTTTACGACTGATCTTGCCCCCGTTTTCCGCACTCAGCCACCAGTTATGCGGACTTCCTGTCTTGCTGCTGGGCCGCTGTCCAGCGTTGCTCAAACGTCATTGGGCTGACATAGTCCAGCGTCGAGTGCAATCTCTTGTGATTGTAGAAATTTAGCCAATCGATGACCTCGTCCATGGCTTGGCGTCTGGTGAGAAATTTTCTGCCGTACAGCCTGCCAACCTTTAACCGGCCCCACAGGCTTTCGGTGGGCGCGTTGTCCCAGCAATTGCCTTTGCGACTCATGGACGATT
>JAYVPR010000310.1:0-5346 GCA_043757245.1 Polaromonas sp.
CAAGATGATGCCGACGTTGGGCCTGAAGCCGTCCCGGTCGAGCATAATCAAACCTCAAATTTTTTAAACTGAGTCCATTATGCACAGCGAACTCAGCAATGCCAAGCATTCAAAGCCAACAACGCCAGTAAGCCCTAACGTCAGCACCCGAAGCAGCCCATGAAAGCCTCACAGTTCTATATTTCCACCCTCAAAGAAGCACCCGCAGACGCTGAAATCGCCAGCCACCAGTTGATGACCCGGGCTGGCATGATTAAAAAGCTGGGTGCCGGTATTTACAGCTACATGCCGATGGGGCTGCGCGTGATTCGCAAGGTCGAGGCCATCGTACGCGACGAAATGAACAAGGCCGGCGCGATTGAAATGACGATGCCGGTGATTCAACCCGCCGAGCTGTGGCAAGAAACTGGCCGCTTTGAAAAAATGGGTCCTGAATTGCTGCGCATCAAAGACCGCCATGACCGTGATTTCATTGTCCAGCCGACCAGCGAAGAGGTGGTGACTGACGTGATGCGCCAGGACATCAAAAGCTACAAGCAACTGCCTAAAAACCTGTACCAGATTCAAACCAAGTTCCGGGACGAACGCCGTCCCCGCTTTGGCCTGATGCGCGGGCGCGAGTTCATCATGAAAGACGCCTACAGCTTTGACCGTGACGAGACCGCAGCCAAAGTCAGCTACCAAAATATGGCCGCCGCCTACCGCAAGATTTTTGACCGCTTTGGGCTGCAATACCGCGCAGTAGCAGCCGACAGCGGCGCCATTGGCGGCGACTTGAGCGAAGAATTTCAGGTGATTGCTGCCACCGGTGAAGACGCCATCGTGTATTGCCCAACCAGTGACTATGCGGCGAATATGGAGAAGGCTGAAGCGCTTGCGCCGCAGGGTGAGCGAAAAGCTGCGACTCAGGCCATGACCAAAACCGCAACGCCGGGTAAAGCGACCTGCGCCGATGTCGCGGAATTGCTGTCGATTCCACTGAAGTCCACCGTCAAGTCTTTGGTGCTGGCCACCGACACGCTGAATGAAAAGGGCGAGGCTGTCAAAACCCAAATCTGGCTGCTGCTGCTGCGCGGCGACCACGACATGAATGAAGTCAAGGTCGGCAAGTTGCCGGGACTCGCCAGCTTTCGTTTTGCAACCGCGCCCGAGATCGAAGAGCACTTCGGCTGCAAGCCGGGCTACCTTGGACCAGTACCGCCGCTAGGTCCCGATACATCGAACTTGGGAGAGTTTTTTGGAGAGCTTTGGACTGGTAAATATTTTCATAAAAAACTCGCTGGCATAGTTGCTGACCGCGAAGTCGCCGCCATGACCGACTGGGTCTGCGGCGCGAACGAGCCAGGCTTTCACATCACTGGTGTGAATTGGGGCCGTGACTTGCCCGAGCCCGACCTGATTGTTGACATCCGCAACGTGGTCGCTGGTGACGCCTCACCCGACGGCAAAGGTATCCTGGCGATTGAACGCGGCATTGAAGTCGGCCACGTGTTCTATCTCGGCACAAAGTACAGCAAAGCCATGAACGCGACCTTTTTAGGTGACAACGGCAAGCCGCAGTTTTTAGAGATGGGCTGCTATGGCATCGGCATCACGCGCCTGCCCGCCGCCGCGATTGAGCAGAACCACGACGCCAAAGGCATCATCTGGCCGGATGCGATTGCGCCCTTCACTATCGTGCTCTGCCCCATCAGCCCCGACCGTTTTGCGGACGTCAAATTGGCCGCCGACACGCTGTACGCTGAGCTGCTCGCCGCAGGCGTAGACGTGATTCTGGATGACCGTAACGAGCGCCCAGGCGCGATGTTTGCCGACTGGGAACTCATAGGCGTGCCGCACCGCGTGACGATTGGTGACCGCGGCTTGAAAGAGGGCCATATCGAATACCAGCACCGCCGCGATACAGAATCGACCAAGGTAGAGGTGGGCCAGGCACTTGCCTTCATCAAAGGCAAGCTGGGGCTGTGAATCCGACCTGTTTTGGCAGAAGAATAGCCCTGAAGGCCGGCATTATAGGGTTTAGTCAGCTATTATTTACAGAGCAAGCGAATGCCGGTGGGCAGCTTGAAGAGCCGCTCATCGACTCGGTACGCACCGCTCTGAGTTCAGCCATTGCCAACCAGGCGCCACCCAACCCCGAGTTCAAAGACACCGAAGCCAAACTCAGCCACCTGCGCTGGCTGGCCGCCATGAGCGACCGCCTGCTGACAAAAAAGGCCGAGCTGCAAATCCGCAAAGAGTTTTTGCAAACCGTCTGGTACGAAAGCAAGCGTGCCGGGCTCGACACGGCTTTGGTGCTCGGCCTGATTCAAGTTGAAAGCAACTTTCGCAAATTTGCTGTCAGCGTGGTCGGCGCACGTGGCTACATGCAAGTGATGCCGTTTTGGACCCGCGTGATTGGCGATGGCGATGCATCTAAGCTCTTCCACATGCAAACCAATCTGCGTTTTGGCTGCGTGATTTTGCGGCATTACCTGGACCGCGAAAAAGGCGATCTCTTCATGGGCCTGGGCCGCTACAACGGCTCACGCGGCAAATCGCCCTACCCTGACGCGGTTCTCGGTGCCAAGCAAAAGTGGGAATTCAAGGGTTAAAGTCGACGCCTGTCGTCCGGCGAATCGTTTGAATGAGCTGAAATAGGGTGCATTCAGACCATCAGCGCCACATTGCCTCCAGCCGCCGTGGTATTAACAGTAATGGTTTGCTCGGTACAAAAGCGCTGCAAATAGTGCGGGCCACCTGCCTTGGGGCCGGTGCCGCTCAAACCCTGTCCACCAAACGGCTGTACGCCAACCACCGCACCCGTCATGGCACGGTTGATGTACACATTGCCCACATGCGCGCGCGCGGCCAGTTGCTGGGCACGCGAGTCGATGCGGGTTTGAATGCCCAGTGTCAGCCCGTAGCCTAGGGCGTTGATCTGGTCAATCACCAGTGCAGGGTCACCGCCCCAGCGCACGATGTGCAGCACCGGGCCAAAAATTTCAGTGGCCACGTCGCTGATACGGCTGACTTCAAACGCGCAAGGTAGCACGATATTCTCTACGCTGTTTGCTACAATATTAGGAGCTAATTGCGCCCGATTTTGTTGGGCTGTTTGTTGGCCTATAACCATTTTTGATGTGGTATTTAAGCGTTCAATATGCTTTTGAATGCTGTCAAACGCCTCGCTATCAATCACCGGGCCTACGTCCGTTGCCAGCAGCGCAGCGTCGCCTGCTACCAGTTCAAGTGCCGCGCCTTGCACCATCTCAATGACCTTGTCGGCAATGCTTTCATGCACACAGAGCAGCCGCAAGGCCGAGCAACGCTGACCCGCTAAGCGAAAGGCGCTATGAACCACTGCATCCACCACCTGCTCGGGCAGTGCGCTTGAATCGACCAGCATGGCGTTGATGCCGCCCGTCTCGGCGATCAGCGGCACAATCGCAGCGTCTTTGGCAGCCAATGCCCGGTTGATAATTTTGGCGACCTGCGTCGAGCCGGTAAACACCACGCCAGCCACGCCGGGTGCCGCCACCAGCGCTGCACCCACGCTGTCGCCCGGGCCATGCGCCAGTTGCAAAGCGCCTTCAGGCACGCCCGCTGCATGCAGCAGTTTGACGGCTTCCAAAGCCACGCCGGGGGTTTGTTCAGCCGGCTTGGCCACCACCACGTTGCCAGTACTGAGCGCCGCCGCCACTTGCCCGACAAAAATCGCCAACGGGAAATTCCATGGGCTGATGCAAACCCACACGCCCCGCCCACGCAAGCGCAGCTCGTTGGTTTCTCCGGTGACGCCATGTGTCACACCACAGCTCTGGCCAGGCAGGGCCATCGGAGCCATGATGCGCTCGGCCTGATGGGCGTAGTAGCGCAAAAAGTCCACCGCCTCGCGCACCTCCGCCACCGCATCACCCCAGGTTTTAAACGCTTCTTTGACCAGCAACGCGCAGAATTTCGGCAACTGCGCCTCAAGCGCATCAGCGCCACGGCGCAGCACGTTGGCACGTTCAGTCACGGTTAAATTGCTCCACTTTTGATAGCTTCTTACGCCCGTATTAATTAGTCTATAGGCCAATTCGGCATCAAAAAAAGGCACTTGCGGCACGTTTTCAGTCTGCCAGGCCACTAAAAGCGGTTTGCGCATGCTGTCAACGGTTAAATCAAGCCCGGCGCTGTTTTTACGGCTGCTGCCCAAGATGTCTATTGGTAACGGTAAGGACGGTAAGGGTTCAACGTGAAGCGGTGACAGAAGAAGCGCGTCCATGCCGACGGATTCGTCTGCCAACTGATGAACAAACGATGAATTAGCGCCGTTCTCCAGGAGCCGCCGCACCAGATAGGCCAGCAAGTCGCGGTGCGAACCGACCGGGGCATAGACGCGGCAGGCGATTTGCGGGTTCTTCAACACTTCTCGAAAGATGCCTTCGCCCATGCCGTGCAATCTTTGAAGCTCAAACTTTACGCTGACAGGTGCGGGCGAGTCCCTCACCCCCACCCTCTCCCCAGAGGGGCGAGGGAGCAAGTCCGACTCACTCCCACTTACTTTTCCTCTCCCTCTCCCGCTGGGCAGGGGTGAGGGCTCCCCGACCCGCTGCAGCGCCATCTGCAAAATCGCCGCAATCGTCCCGGCGTTGTGCCCGGCAAACTGCGGGTACACCGCATCGGGCGCATCCAGCAGCGCCTGTGCGCAAGCCAGGTAGGCAATATCTGTGTGGTGCTTGTGGGTAAACACCGGGTAGTGCGGCAAACCGAGTTCTTGCGCACGTTTGATTTCAGAATCCCAGTACGCACCCTTGACCAGGCGGCACATCAGGCGCAGCTTGTATTTGCGGCCCAAAGCAATGACGTGTTGAACCAGATCCAGCGCACGTGTCTGATAGGCCTGCATGGCCAGGCCCAGGCCGGCCCACGGCCTTTTGCCATCTGCTTGCCAATGTGGGTGCTGCGCCACCCGCGCGGCCAGTGCCTCAAACACAGCCAATGACAGCTCCAGCCGGTCAACTTCTTCCGCATCAATCGTCAGGTTGATGTTGGCGCTGGCGGCCAGCTCGCACAGCGTCCACACTCGCGGCACCAGCTCGGCCATCACGCGGCTGCGCTGGGCATCTTCGTAACGCGGGTGGAGCGCACTCAGCTTGATGGATATACCATCATTTAGCTCTGTAGCCCAATCAATACGAGAACAAGAAGCTATTGATTCAATAGCTTTTGTGTAGCTAGCCAGGTACTTGAGGGCATCTGCCTCGGTGCGTGCGCCTTCGCCCAGCATGTCGTAGGAGAAACGGAGCCCCCACGGTTGGCGCTTCGCGTCCTGCGCTGCCCCCCCCAGGGGGCTGTTCCGACTTGGGGCGGCCCGGCGTC
>JAYVPR010000311.1:0-5302 GCA_043757245.1 Polaromonas sp.
TGTTCATCTTTGGGTTCAGATATTGGCTACCACCCCTTAACGTTTGATACCCTGGCGGTGTTGTCAAATTCAGTGAATAAATCTGCGTTTCCCTAGGCACCTTGCAGTCTGTGTGTCAAATACTCTTCTGGATTTCGGGTTGCTCACGGCTTGTGCCATTTCGGTTTTAACAACCTATCGGGCTGTCTGTTTTTATTAGACCACCACAGTTATTACAGCTCCCACGTTCCCTGAGTCGAACTAGTCCTACACATGTAGTGTCTATTTTCTGTCGTGACACACCGACACGCTTTATTACGCTAGTAACACTCACACTCCATCTCTTGCTTACCAATTATTGCATTCCTCGAGGCAAAGACATTCAGCTTAGTGCGCCAATTCATAGAAAACCATTGTCAGCTATGTACCGCGATCAAAAAATCGACTGTTCACCATGAGCAATTGTCCCCTTAATTTGGAAGCTGCTCAGGTGGCTTGTTTCAATGAGGCCTTGAGGCAAGGCCCGCTGCTCATTGAGCGGTGGTGCAGTGACGTAGGCGATGTGCTGAATCGTCGTTACACCTCCAGCTTACAAAGTATTGAAAAGCGGCACTTACAAGCGGCCATGTTAGCCTTAAAAAAACACCAGGTTGGCATTGTGAAAAGTTTTACCGCCGCGCTGATTAATGCTACGGCTAATGACACGCAGACGACGCCAAATAGAAAGACTGAGAAGTCGCACGGTTTGATTGCTTCTGTGAGTTTTGATGATATGGAGTTGATGGGTGACAACCAGGTGCAAGACGCAGTAGACAGCGCGCGGGTGCTGCAAACGGTGGCTCTTGAGTCTGAGGCTGGTTTGGCGGCGTTTTCTGCAAGGCTGAGTACTGCCCAGGGCTTTGCGCAAGTCAAGACTGACAAGAACCCGCTGCGCCCTGAAATTTTTTCTCAGGCCTTGCTCAAGGCTGTGCAGAGCGCACCCGTTGACAACGCGATTCGCTCGCTGTGGTTCATGCATGGCGGCGCATTGATGGGTCAACAAGTGCAAGCCTTGTACCTAGCGCTGAATGAGCTATTGATTGAAAGAGGCGTAGCACCTGCAGCCTACCGCGTGATAACGAATCAGGAGTCCAAATCTGTTGGCCAAGCTAACATCGAATTACGCGAACAGCTCAAGCTTGAAGCTAAAAGCTTGGGCCAGTCACTGGCCGTCGAGGTGGTGAACTTGATGATCGAAAAAATGGCCAACGCCCCGCGCCTGCTTGCCCCAGTGCAGCAGATCATTGCCAATGCAGAGCCCGCTTCTCTTCGACTGACTCCCATAGACCCGCATTTTTTGAGTGGCAACTCGCACGCCGTTCGTAGCTTACTCGAAACCATCGCTGCAAAAAGCTTTGCCTTTGCAAGCGAAGGTGCGCCGGGTTTTGCGGAATTTCTGCAAGACCTGCAAGACGTTGCAGGCCTGCTAACGGAAGAAGACGCCAGCGATACCCAACACTTTGCCAACTTGTTAGCGGGTTTTGAAAAGAAAGTTGCACTGCGCCATGCCGTCGCATTTGAAAACCATAGGTGTAAGACGCAAGCTTTGCTTGACGCGGAGCAAAGCAACTGGTTGGCTAAAAAAATATCCACCGAAATTTTGGCGCGCCCAGATTTTGTTTCGGGTAATCGCATCATCGCTGCGTTTTTAACGGGGCCTTGGTCGCGGGTGCTGGCCAAAGAAAGATTGGCCGTGAGTTCCGACAAAACAGGCATGTATGAAGCTATTTTTAGTTTGACGCTGGAAGAGCTGTTGTGGAGCTTGGATGTCGAACAAACAGCGTCGCATTCAAAGCGTCTGGCCAAACTTATCCCCAGTATCCTGGAGAGATTAAACGCCGGCTTGCTATCGATAGATTCCCCGCTGGCCGACTCAAAGGCCTTTTTTGAAGAGATGTTAACGATTCATCAAAGCTCGCTCAACTCCAGCGGGGAGCCCGTTGTAGCAAACGCTACGCGAGCAACGTCTGCACGAAACGGGCAGACTAAATTAGATTTAGATGGTTTGTTCGGCGCTGGCGATTCCGCACACAGCATAATGTCATGGCTATCGCCGCTTGAGGGGCGGCACTCGAGTTCTGCAAAGGATGTAGCGCTCCGAGCAGAACCGCGCTTTCAACGGACACAGCCTTTTCTGGATACTGCTGCTGGCGAGAAATCTTCGCTTGGGCAGCATGCCCTTCCTTCAAGCAGCATCGAGTTGCGATTGGGCGCGTGGGTTGAGCTGATTGCAGATGATCAATGGTTACGCGCCCAACTCACCTGGATCAGCCTTTACAACACGCTGTTCATGTTCACCAGCGCGGGTGGACGCACGCATTCAATGACTGAGCCGCTGCTGCAGTACTTCTTGTTGCAAGGCCTGGTCAGGGTCATCAGTCAAGAAGGCGTTTCAGCCGGGTCGCTGGACCAAGTGACTCGCACCGCCATGCACAACACCGTGATCGGTGATGCCCAAGCCAGTCACAGCTTGCCCGTTTTTAGCGGTTAATTGGTAGCGTGTGTGCTGGGGCTTTAGTGCGTAGCAGCTTTTTACGCACCAGGGCAATGTTGCTGCGCAGCGCATACAACTCGTCTGTGTAGGACAGTGGCACAGTAACTTTTTCAGCGCGACGTTCAAGCTCTTGAAGTTCTTGCAGCAGCGCTTGGCTGCCCTCAGTGTCAACTCGCTGCTCAATGTCACGCAACTGGCCATACCACCTGAATATGCGTGACCGCACCCGAAAGGTATACAAAGGCGGCAAAACACGTGACAGCGGCAGCATCACCGCAATGATGATGCCCATCACCAGCCACATGCGCTCGACCAGATTGGCCATCCAAAAGCTGAGGTGACGCTGCAACAGTGGCGGTCCGTTTTTAATAGCACGCTCAGCTTCCTTGGCAAGCGGCAGCTCGTTGTTTTCGATGTTCGGGTAGGCTCTTGCCCGCTTGAACCAGCCTGCGCCGCCGTGCATGGCGTTGCCCGCCAAAGCAAACAATTGCAACAGCGCTGGGTGCGTGCTGTTGCGGCTCACAAGCGTTGTTGTTGGGCCCACCAGCCGCACATCATCAGGCGGGATATTGGCCGCTAAATCAACCACCCCGCGCGGTAAGCGGGTAGCGCTTAAAAAGTCGAAGCGGCGCGAGTAAGCATCGCTTTGTGGGAAATCCATCAGCTTGACACCAGGCGTTTGCAGCAGCATTTGCACCATCAGTGATTCAGGTGCCGAGGCAAACACAATGGCGTCAATCTCGCCGCCCAAAAACGCCATGGTGGCGGGCGTTTGCTCCAGACTGGATATTTTCAAACTGGCCGGGTCTACCCGGTTGCTTTCGAGTAACTTGCTCATCAAATTGGGCACGCCGCTGCCGGGCGTGCCGGTGTTTATTCTCATGCCTTGCAACTGCGTCAATCCCGTCAAGGTCGCGGTGGCTGTGATTTTTCGCGCCGCATCTTCCCGGTAAAACAGCCACAGGGGTTCTAAAAACAAGCTACCCAGCGACTCCAGATTTTCCTTGTCGATGTCGGTGTAGTCACTCGTGCCGCCCTGCACAAAACCCAGGTCAACCTTGCCTTCTCGCAGCAACTGCAGGTTAGCAGCGGATCCCTGAGTGGCTATCAATTCAACCGTGATGCCATCAAGTTTGAGCGCTTTGGCATAGCGCTTGCCAAACTCTTCATAGGCGCTTTGCGCTGGGCCAGTGGCCAGCGTGACATGCTTGGGCGGGTTCGGGTCAAGCCACAAGTAGGCCAACGCCAGCAGAGTGGTCGCCAAAAAAACAAACGGGCCAAACGAAATAGCCAAGTCACGGATGGATAGCAAGGTGTAGCGAATGGCTTTGGGCATAGACTGAACCTTAGCACAATAAGGTATTCGATTTTTTAGGTAAGGTTCTATTTTATGCATAAAGCGACTGTAGCCTGTGTAAATAAAGCCTAAGCAGCTATTATATAAATAGCATTTATAGCAGCGACTGCACCAATGTAAACCAGCCGTCAACGGTATACGGGGTCGCGCTGACCAACTACCCCCGAGCTGATGTCTTGCGCGCGCTCCAACAGGCCTCTTGTTGTGCCGGGTGAACCGGACAAGGCGCAAGGCTGCCGAGCCACTGCAACCAGTTGCTGGCGGCCACCAGCGTTAACAGCGCAGCACCGATCCCGAGAGCTACCAGCAGAGCTGGCTGGGCGAAGTTCACCCAAGCTTCACGCCACGTCAGGCTGAAATTACCCATCGCCGTGTGGCTGCCTTAAAGCTCATGGGGCCGGGCTGAGCCGACAACGCTGGCGGCAAAGGCTGCGGCCGGCGTTGCGGTAAAACTCAGACGGCTTAAAAGCTTTACTTGGCGAGTTGAATATCCGTCACCACGATGGCAACGCCTGATTTCTCGGCGGTGAACTTCACCTTGTCACCGGCCTTGACTTGGTTCAGCATGATAGGGTCTTTGACCTGAAACACCATCGTCATGCCGGGCATGTCCAGGCTCTTGATAACGCCATGTTTGATCGTGACTTTACTGTTTAACAGGTCAATTTTTCTGATTTCACCGTCAGCCATATCGGGTGAACTCGCTGGCGCCGCAGTTGTTTTTCTGGATTCGGCGCCCGTGGGTGCGGTCGTATGGAACGCAGCCTGAGCAGTGCCAGTCAATAATTTTTGGGTAAATGTCTGGTCCGCCACTACGTTCACTGCGCCTTTCATACCCGCGTCGTAATGACCGGGCTGCAGGCAAGCAAAGTCGATTTTTCCTGATTTCGTAAACTGCCAAATGATTTCGCCGGTTTTTCCTGGAGCCACCGAGATCATGTTTTCATCGGCATGTTCCATCTCCGGTTTTTTCTTCATCACCTCGTAGTGTTCTTTGAGTTCCTTGGCAGTGCCCAGCACCATCTCGTGCTTGACCTTGCCGGAGTTCTGAACGACGAAGCGAATGGTCTCGCCTTGCTTGACAGCAATGTCAGCCGACGTGAAACGCATGTTGTCCGTCATGTCAACCCTGATGGTGCGGGTCACATTGGCTGCTTTCCCGGGTTTCCCGATCGCGTTTCCTTCATGACCGCCTGTATGGGTGCCCGAGGCGAAGCTTGCTGCCGAGGCAGCGCCGAGGAGGAGGGCCAAAGTAATGGTGCGAAGGCGATAGGTCATGGTGATTCCTGAAAGAGGCGGAGCTGGCTCAGCTCCTGGAACATCAAGGCCCGGTTGAATGGATGCCCGGGGTCTTTGTGAGGCAAACTCTGCATCACGGTTGTGACTTTACAAAAGTGAACCCCACATGGTCATGACTTGAAGATTACGAATTT
>JAYVPR010000312.1:0-5292 GCA_043757245.1 Polaromonas sp.
TCAAAATTCCCTCTCCCCCTGGGAGAGGGTTAGGGTGAGGGCCAGCGCATGATCGGTGCCAGTTCGGGGAGCCCTCACCCCTACCCTCTCCCAAAGGGAGAGGGAGTAATACAAACCAAATCCACTTGCCCCTACTGCGGCGTGGGCTGCGGTCTCGCGCACGCGCGGACCGCTTTGCGGTTTCATGAAACGCCGCAGTCTCTATTCATCCAGCATGACTGAAACCAAATCCACTTGCCCCTACTGCGGCGTGGGCTGCGGCGTGATCATTGAGTCAATCGATGACCAGATCACCGGCGTAAAAGGCGACCCTGATCACCCAGCAAACTTTGGACGCTTGTGTACCAAGGGCTCTACCCTGGCGCTCACGGCTACCGCTGCCATCACTCGCCAAACCCGCTTGCTGCAGCCCATGCGCCGCGAGCATCGGCATGGCGAAGCCAAACCTGTCAGTTGGGACAATGCGCTAGGTTTTGCCGCTGAATCGTTTGCGCAGATCATCAAAGAACACGGCCCCGATGCGGTGGGTTTCTATGTCTCCGGCCAATTGCTCACCGAAGACTATTACGTCTTCAACAAACTGGCCAAGGGTCTGATTGGCACCAACAACGTCGACACCAATTCGCGACTGTGCATGAGCAGCGCAGTGGCAGGCTACAAACAAACGCTGGGGGCAGATGCGCCGCCCAACTGCTACGACGACGTGAACCACGCGCAGTGTATTTTCATCGTCGGCAGCAACACCGCTTATGCGCACCCGGTGCTGTTCCGGCGTATTGAAGACGCCAAAGCCGCCAACCCGGCGATGAAAATCATCTTCTGCGACCCGCGCCGCACCGACACGGCAGAGATTGCTGATTTGTACCTGCCCATCCAGCCCGGCACCGACGTGAGCCTGTTCAACGGCATGTTGCACATCATGCTGTGGGAAGGCTGGACGGACAACGCTTACATTGCAGCCCACACGACAGGTTTTGATGCGCTGAAAACCACGGTGCGTGACTACACGCCAGACATCGTGGCCGAAACTTGCGGCATTAAAAAAGAAGACTTGTTTGCCGCTGCAAAAATGTTTGCTACCTCTGGCGCAACACTCAGTTTGTATTGTCAGGGGCTGAACCAGTCAAGCAGCGGCACAGCTAAAAATGCGGCATTGATTAACCTGCATCTGGCCACGCACCAGATTGGCAAACCGGGTGCTGGCCCTTTCTCGCTGACAGGCCAGCCCAACGCGATGGGTGGCCGAGAGGTGGGCGGGTTGGCCAATTTGATCAGCGCGCACCGCGACATGGCCAACCCTGAGCATCGGGCAGAAGTTGCCAGGCTGTGGGGTATCAACGATGTCCCCAATAAACCCGGTAAAACTGCGGTGGAGATGTTTCAGGCCGCAGCCGATGGTGAGATCAAAGCCCTGTGGATAGCCTGTACCAACCCGGCCCAGTCCATGCCTGACCAGGCCACTGTGCGCCGCGCACTGGAGCGTGCCGAACTCGTGGTGGTGCAAGAGGCTTTTGCCACAGCATCAACTTGCGACTACGCCGATTTGCTGTTACCCGCCACCACCTGGGGTGAAAAAATGGGTACCGTGACGAACAGCGAGCGGCGTATTTCCAGAGTTCGTGCAGCAGTGCCAGCGCCCGGCCAGACGCGGCATGACTGGGCTATTGCGGTTGACTTTGCGCAGCGGCTGGAGGTGTTACTCCCGGCCCTTGCGGGGGAGAAATCCGACTTGCTCCCTCCCCCGCTGGGGGAGGGGGGGGTGGGGGCAAGTGCAGAAACAGAGCCAGCATCGCGCGTACACCCATCCCAACCTCACATGCAATCGCCAGAGGCTAAAGCCCTTTGCCCTGTCCAAGCCCGCGCAGGCGGGCTTGGAGCCGCAGGCCGCAGCCCCAAAAGGGGAAGGAGTTTGTTTGTCTACTCGTTGACAGATCAAGCCGAAGGCATTGAAGCCATCTGGAACGAACATCGCGAATCCACCCGTGGCCGTGACCTGGACATCACCGGCATGAGCTACGCCATGCTTGACACCGCGCCGCAGCAGTGGCCACTCAAAACAGGCGAAGCAGTAGGCAAAGCACGTTTGTATGAAGACGGCATCTTCCCCACGCCTGATGGCAAAGCCAAATTTGCCAACACCCTATACAAACCGGTCGCCGAGCCGCGTGAATCACGATACCCGTTTTCATTAACCACAGGCCGCCTGCGTGACCAGTGGCATGGCATGAGTCGCACTGGCACGCTGGGCAGGCTGTTTGGCCATGTTGCCGAGCCTTCGGTTCAAATGAACGTCAACGACATGGCGCGCAGACTGCTCAAAGACGGTGACTTGGTTCATGTCACATCGAAACGTGGCTCGATTGTGGTGCCCCTGCAAGCCTCACCGGAGGTGGCGGTCAGCCAGGCCTTTATCGCCATGCATTGGGGCAGCGAGTATTTGAGCGGGCTGTCGAGCATCGGCGAGCCGCTGGCCGGCGTGAACGCCATCACGACCTCGGCCTACTGCCCCACGTCCAAACAGCCTGAACTCAAACACGCAGCGGTCAAAATCCTGAAGGCAGAGCTGCCGTGGAGCCTGCTGGCGATGGCCTGGCTGCCCGCCGGGGAGTCCTTAAAAGCGCGAGAGTTGCTCAAGCCGCTGATGACCGCCTTTGCTTTCACCAGTTGTGTGCCCTTTTCCAACAACACGCCATTGGCTGACCAGGGCGCAGCCCGTGAAGGCGTGCTGTTCAGGGCTGCAGCGTACATCGTGCCGCCCGATGAGTTGCTCATGCAGATTGAAAAAATACTCGGGTTGACGACCCACGACTTGCTGCATTACGCCGACAAAAAACGTGGTCAGCGCCGAACCGCCAAACTCACGCGAGTGGGAGATCATGCCGAGCTGACAGGCTTTTTGCTGGCTGGCGACACTCGCGCTGAAGCCTGGATCAAAACCGTACTGGAGGGGGAGTTACCTGCGCAAAGCTATGGCCGACTGCTTCTGTCGCCAGGTGCGAAAGCCCCAGTCACAGTCTCGTCGCGCGGCAAGCTGGTATGCACCTGCCTGAACGTGACGGATGCGGCGATTGAAGGGCATTTAACTGGAGCGACAGGCAGCGACACAGATCGCCTGGCATCACTGCAAGCTGCATTGAAGTGCGGCACCAATTGCGGCAGTTGCGTGCCTGAACTCAAGCGAATGGTGCGGTCAGCCAAAACCACTGCGCCTCGCGCGGTGATTCCCATCAAGCAGATTGCCTGAAAACCTCGTTTGCCTTCGCGGACAATACACCCATGGAAAATGTCATGGGTAAATGTCATGGGTATTAGTCACTACATCAAGGAAATAGGTCGCGGCAAAGACGGCGCAAGGCCCCTTTCGCGCGAGCAAGCCACCGACCTGCTGGGCCAGGTGCTGGACGGCGCGGTCACTGACCTGGAAGTGGGTGCGTTTTGCCTGGCTATGCGGATCAAAGGCGAAACGCCTCAAGAAATGGCAGGGTTTTTAGATGCGGTGCGCAGCCGTATGAATCTGATTCCCTGCGGCGGAGGTCCGGTCATCGTGTTGCCAAGCTACAACGGCGCCCGCAAGTTGCCGCTGCTCACACCCCTGCTTGGGCTGCTGCTGGCGCGTGAAGGCCTGGCCGTGCTGATTCACGGTACACCGACTGAAAATAGCCGGGTTTTCGTTACGGAAGTGCTTTTACCCCTTGGAATTAAAGCTCAGGAAGCTCCTGAATCAATAGCACGTGGCGAACTCGTATTTGCACCCACAGAAGTCTTGTGCCCTGCCCTGAAGCGCCTGCTCGACGTGCGCCGCGTCGTCGGCTTGCGCAACCCGGCTCACAGTCTGGTCAAGTTGATGAACCCCTGCGCAGGCAAAGCACTGGTCGTCAGCAGCTACACCCACCCTGAATACGCGGTGTCGATGGCGCAAACTTTTGAGCTCACCCACACCAACGCCATGCTGCTGCGCGGCACTGAGGGCGAAGTCGTCGCCGACGCGCGCCGCACGCCGAAAATCGATGCCTTTATCAATGGCCAGCGACAACTGCTGCAAGAGGCGCAAGCAGGAACGCTAAGCGCCCTGCCGGACTTGCCCAAAACAACCGACGCCGTCAGCACAGCAGCGTATATTCAATCGGTCATGACAGGCCAGCAACCCGTTCCCGCCTCAATTACCATGCAGGTGGAACACATCTTGCATCTCGTCAAACAACTATGAACAACAACATCCACTCAGGCAAACGCGCCCTTGTCGCTAACGGACGATGCACCCTGGTGGGTGCGGGCCCCGGCGACCCAGAGCTGCTCACAATCAAGGCGCTTAAGGCCATTCAAGCCGCAAGCGTGCTTTTTGTTGACGACCTGGTTAACCCAGACATCGTGGCTTTTGCCAAAGCAAGCGCTCGTATCGTTTACGTTGGTAAGCGTGGCGGCTGCAAGTCCACACCGCAGGCCTTCATTGAAAAGCTGATGGTCATGGCCGTCAATGAAGGCGACGACGTGGTGCGCCTCAAAGGCGGTGACCCGTTTATTTTTGGCCGGGGCGGCGAAGAAATTGAAGCGTTGCACGCCGCAGGCATTGAGGTCACCGTCATCAACGGCATCACGTCCGGCCTGGCGGCTCTCACATCGCTAAATGTGCCGCTCACCCACCGCGACCACGCCCACGGCGTGGTGTTTGTGACTGGCCACGCCAAGCCCGGCGATGCAGGCACTAACTGGGCGCTGCTGGCATCAACCGCCGCTGAGGCCAAGCTGACGCTGGTGATTTACATGGGTGTCGCAGGCTCTGAGCAGATTCAAAACGAGTTGTTACTGGGCTTGCCCGCCAACACGCCAGTCGCCATCATCCAAAACGCCAGCCTGCCCAGCCAACGCCATGCAGTCACCTCGCTGGGCAGCTTGCGAGCAACGATTGAAAGCGAAGGCCTGCAAAGCCCGAGCGTGATTGTGGTGGGTGATGTCATCAAAGGCATTGCCCTTGCGTCTATGAGTACAGGTGCGCACCCTGATGTTGTTCGCGCAGCCTAAGGGTTCGTTCAGGAATAAGTTGTGCATTTGGCGCGTCGGATTCGGGATGCCATGCTAGGCGCGAAGCGTGCCGTGTGGCTCTGCCACACAAGCGATTCGCAACAACGCAGGGCGCCCGAAGCTGGCGCGCCAAATGTGCAAGTTATTTCTGAACGAGCCCTAAATTGCAGCCTGAAGTTTCACCGCTTCAAATCACGATAAAAATTCTCGTGTGACCCAAGCAGCAACAGCATGCGTGTAGCTGGGTCGTATTCATAAGCCAGCAGCATCAGT